>DASURJ010000641.1:0-3925 GCA_036280115.1 Gemmatimonadaceae bacterium | reverse complement strand
CCCGACGCGTTCCGCCGCCTGACGAGGAAAGACACCCCCCGCACGTTCGCCGAGGAGCTGAGGCGCGTCAGTCGCATCTGGTTCGAGTACCTCGGTGACCTCGACGAAGAGCGTGCCCGCTTCGCCGACCAGTACCTCATGGATGTCCTGCGCACCGTGAACCCCGTCGGCTTCCACGGCGACGTCGTCGAGCTCGAGGGCGCCGTCAACACGATGGTCTCGACGGTTGTCACCGTGGACAACACGCTCGATGAACCGGCGGTCATTCGCTGTGGGGTCAGCGAAATCCGCCGCGCCGACGGTGTCGGCCCCGCGTTCCAGCCCGCCCTGGTCATCGCGCCCGAAGCTGTCGTCCTCGAACGCGACACCGAGGGCCATGTCGAGCTCTCGCTCCGGCTCGATGATGCGATCTACGATCCGGGCGTCGCGTACATCGGGGCCCTGCGGCTCGTTCGCGACGGCGCACCCCGGCTCGATGTCCCGCTCCGCATAACGCCGCGCCCGGCGCCACGCATAACGCCACACTGACGTTGTCATGAGCCCGAAGCGCACCACGACGCGGACTCCCGAGCCGATCGCCATCATCGGCATGCGCGGTCGCTTCCCCGGCGCGAACGACCTCGATCGCTTCTGGGAGAACCTGGCGAACGGTGTCGAGTCGATCGCGTCGCTCAGTCAGGAGGACGTGCGCGCGGCGGGCATTCCCGATCACATCTCGCGCCTGCCCGGGTACGTGAACGCGTCCCCGGTGCTCGACAACGTCGACGAGTTCGACGCCGAGTTCTTCGGCTTCTCCGCGCGCGACGCCGCGCTCACCGATCCGCAGCACCGCCTCTTTCTCGAGACGTGCTGGGAGGCGCTGGAAGACGCCGGCTACGACCCCGCGACCTACCCCGGAGAGATCGGGCTCTTCGGCGGCTGCGAGATGAGCACGTACCTCAACCAGATCTACCAGAATCCCGACGCGCTCCAGTACATCGACGGCATGCAGCTCATGGTCACGAACGACAAGGACCATCTCTGCACGCAGACCTCGTATCGGCTCAACCTCCGCGGACCGAGCATCGTCGTACAGACCACGTGCTCGACGTCGCTCGTCGCCGTGTCGCTCGCCTGCGAGAGCCTGCACGCCGGTCGATGCCAGATGGCGCTCGCGGGCGGGGCGACCGTGCGCGTCCCGCAACGCGGGGGGTACTTCTACACGCCCGGCTCGATCCTCTCGCCCGACGGTCACTGTCGCCCGTTCGATGCGGCTGCCCAGGGCACGATCGTCGGCAGCGGCGTCGGGATCGTCGTGCTCAAGCCACTGAGTGCCGCCCTCCGCGACCGCGACGCGATTCGCGCGGTCATTCTCGGCGTCGGCATCAACAACGACGGCAACGACAAGGTCGGGTACACCGCCCCCAGCTTCCGCGGGCAGGCCGCCGCGATCCGAGCGGCGCACGCCATGGCCGATGTGAAACCCGAGTCGATCGGCTACGTCGAAGCACACGGGACCGGCACCATCCTCGGCGATCCAATCGAGGTATCTGCGCTGACCGAGGTTTTCTCGGCCGGCACCGAGCGCCGCGGCTTCTGTGGCATCGGGTCGGCGAAGTCGAACTTCGGACACCTGTCCTGCGCGGCCGGCGTTACCGGGCTGATCAAGACCGTGCTCGTGCTCGAGCGCGGCGCGATTCCGCCGACGGTCCATTATCGCTCGCCCAACCCCGCCATCGACTTCGCATCGAGCCCGTTCTTCGTGACGACGCGGTTACATCCGTGGGAGCGAAACGGGACGCCACGCCGCGCCGGCGTGAGCTCCTTCGGCGTCGGCGGTACCAACGCGCACGTGGTCGTGGAAGAAGCGCCGGCGCGTGTGCACCCTAACGAGCGTCGTTCGCACCAGTTGATCACGCTGTCCGCGCGCACCGAGACGGCGCTCGCCGCCACGTCGTCGCGCCTGGCCGAGCACCTTCAGTCGCACCCGGAAACGGAGCTCGCCGACGCCGCGTACACGCTGCACGTGGGCCGCCACGCCTTCCGCGAGCGCCGCGTCATGGTCGCTCGGAGCGAGGATCGCGACGCCGTGATCGCGGCGCTGAATACACCAGCTCGCACGGCAACGGCGGCGGACCGCTCCGTCGTCTTCATGTTCCCCGGACAGGGTGCGCAGTATCCGGGAATGGCGTACGGCCTGTATCGGAGCGAGCCGGTGGTTCGCCAGGCCATCGATCGTTGCGCGCGCATCCTCGAGCCCGAAATCGGCGCCGACTTGCGGAAGCTGCTCTTCCCCTCACCGAAGAAGCGTGCCGACGCCGCCGAGGTGTTGCGAGACACGAAGTGGGCGCAGCCGGCGCTGTTCACCGTCGGGTACGCACTCGCGGAGCTGTGGCGATCGTGGGGAGTCCAGCCGTCGGCCATGATCGGGCATAGCGTGGGCGAGTACGTGGCCGCGACACTCGCGGGCGTGATGACACTCGAGGACGCGCTTCGCCTCATCGCGCGCCGCGGCCAGCTGATCTCCGCATTGCCGCGCGGCTCGATGCTCGCCGTCATGGGCCCGCCCGACGCGCTCGAGCGCTACGCCCAGGGCGGCGTGTCGATCGCGGCGATCAACTCGCCGGGCTTTGCCGTGCTGGCCGGAAACGATGTGGCGATCGATCGCGTAGAAGCCACGCTCACCGCGGCCGCGATCCCGTCGCGACGGCTGCATACGTCGCATGCGTTTCACTCGGAGATGATGGACCCCATCCTCTCCGAGTTCGAGTCGCTCGTTGCCGGGACCCGACTCTCGCCTCCGTCGATTCCGTTTGCCGCGACGCTCACCGGCGACTGGGCGAACGGCGACGTCACGCAGCCGGGGTACTGGAGCCGGCAGATTCGCTCCACGGTGCGCTTCGCCGACGCCGTCCGCACTGTCACCGAGCAACGATCGGGTCCCGAATCGATCTTTCTCGAGGTAGGCCCCGGCAACACGCTCGCGACGTTCGCCGCCGACGCCGCACGCGCGAACGGCGGGCCGATACCGTGCCTGACGTCACTTCCCGGGCCTAACGACCGGCGGCCGGAGCTCGAGCTCCTGCTGACGTCCCTGGGCACCCTGTGGGCGAGCGGCGTCGCGGTGGACTGGGACGGATTCCACCGCAACGAACGCCGCGCGCGCGTGCCGCTCCCCACCTACCCGTTCGAGCGTCGCAGCTATTGGATCGGCGCGAAATCGGGACACACGGTCGAGCGGAAGAAGGCACACCAGTCACGCGACACGTCGGACTGGTTCCACCGGCCGGTCTGGCGTGAGATCGATCCCGTGACGCCCGCGCCATCCATGCGCGACCAGCGCATCCTCGTGTTCGATGAGGGCACCGGACTCGGGGCAGCCGTGGCGGACCGCGTCAGGCACGTCGGCGGTCAGGTTGTGATCGTGCGTCAGGGGGTCGGAGTCGAGCGCGTCGACGCCAACACGTACGTGCTCGACCCCGCACAGCCCGACGGCTTCGGACAACTCGCGTCGATGGTCTGCGGGGATGAGCCGAAGCTCTCCGGCGTCATCGATTGCTGGTCTGCGAGACCGCCCGCCGACACCGACCTCGATTCCGCGGCGGTCGTCACGCTGCTGGCCCCGATGCGACTCGTGCACGCGCTCGGAGGCCAACCCACGGCGCATCCACTGCCATTCCTGCTCGTTGCGCGAGGAACGACTCGCGTGCTCGACGGCGACCCGATGGATCCGCCGCGCGCGCTCGGTGCCGGTGTGGCGAAGGTCATCCCGCAGGAGCACCCGGGCGTTCACGTCGCCCACGTGGACGTGGATGGCGACGCGCGTGTCGCGACGATGCTGGTCGATGAGCTGGCCGCAGGGGCGACCGAGCCTAACGTGGCCCTTCGGGCCGGACGCCGATTCGCCGAGACCTACGAGCCCGTGGTGCTGTCCGAGATCGAGCCG
>DASURJ010000640.1:0-5695 GCA_036280115.1 Gemmatimonadaceae bacterium | reverse complement strand
AGCAGGTTCGCGATGTTGGCGCACCCGATCAGGAGCACGAACGCCACCGCAGCCGCCACGGCGGCGAGCACCGACTCCACGTGTGCCACAGCCGCGTCGTGCAACGGCGACACGCGCGCGCGAAGCCCGGCAGCTTCGTGAAACGCGAAGCGCTGGCGCAGTCCCTCGGCGATCCGATCGACATCCGCCTGTGCCTGCGCCACCGTTACTCCGGGACGCAGGCGGCCGATCAGCTTCAGGTACGCGCCCTCGCGAGGCGCAGTCGCGTACGGAACGCGGAGTGGCGTCCACGCATCGAGGTCCGTCACCATGGACACGCCGCTCGGCATGTACAACCTGAAGTCTCGCGGTAGGATCCCGACGACGACCATTGGCGTGCCGCCGACGCGTATCGTCCGGCCGAGTATGCCCGGGTCGGCGCCGTACCGGCGCTCCCACAGCCCGTGGCCGAGGATGATCACGCTCGAGTTTCGCGGGTCGCGCGTGTCCATCGGCGTGTCGTCGGCGGCCTCGAAGCCGCGCCCGTAGCGGGGCTGAACCCCGAGCACCGAGAAAAAGTTCGCCGTGACGACGCCGAGCTGGATCTGTTCGGCGTCGCCGTCGTCCCCCGCTAGGCTCGCCCCGAACGAGTTCACCGCCGCGATGTCGGCCAGCTGTCGCGACCCGTCGCGGTAATCGAGCATGTCCGGTGACGACACCGCGCCGAACACCTCACCACCCGTGGTCTGGTGAGTGAGCAGGACGAGGCGGTCCGGATCGGTGTACGGCAGCGGGCGGAGGAGCACCGCGTACACCACGCTGAATACCGACGTCGAGAGCCCGACAGCGACCGCGAGGGTCACCGCGACGAGCGCGGCAAAGCCGGGACGTCGAAGGACGGTTCGGAGGCCGGCACGCAGGTCGTGGATCAGCGAGTCCATGGCGGCTTGGGTAACGGGCGTCGAATTCGAGTTGGCCGAAAGCGATCGGCGCTGCCACGTGCGAATATCCGTGTCCAGCGGGCCCGCGCCACGGCTGGCCGCAGGCCCGGGGGCACGTCGCCCGCCAGCGCGTGACGGAGCGCTGGTGGTCTTGGACGAACCGATGATTCCGGCGGATCAACCGAGCGTCAGCGTTCTGTGGGGCACCTGCACACTCGACAGCGGAATGGCGCTGCCGTTGACAGCTCAGGGGACGAGTCATAACCTCCCCATAAGCCGCTTAGGGGGAATGACGCGTGGCCGCACTCGACCTCCTGCAGGGAACGCTCGACCTGCTGATCCTCAGGACTCTCGCCTGGGGACCCATGCATGGTTACTCCGTAGCGCGGATCATCCGCGAGCGGAGCGATGGCGCATTCCTCATCGAGGAGGGCGCCCTCTACCCTGCCCTGCACCGTCTCGAGCGACAGGGGTGGATCGAGAGCGAGTGGGGGCTCTCCGAGAACAACCGAAAGGCGAAGTACTACCAGCTCACGCCACGCGGACGCGCGCAGCTCCGCGCCCAGGTCGCCACGTGGGAGCGATACATTCGCGCCGTGGCCGGCGTCCTCGAGCCGGCCTGACCCCACCTCCTGCCTAACGACTACCATGCGTCGCATCCCCGGAGTCACGCGGGTCTTTCGCCACGAGCGAGGCACCGACGTCGATATCGAGCTCCAGTTCCACATCGATGCGCGCATCGATGACCTCGTGCGCGCTGGGCTCGATCGCGAGAAAGCGCGACGGGTGGCGCACGCCGAATTCGGCGACGTGAAGCGATACGAGGCCGAGACCCTTCGCATCGACCGCGGCCACGCGCGCACGACGCGAATCAGGGAGTTTCTCTCGTCGGTCCGGCACGACCTCGGCTACGCGCTCCGTGGGCTCCGCCGGTCGCCCGGGTTCGCGGCCGCCGGCATCCTCACGCTCGCGTTAGGGATCGGCGCCAACACTGCCGTCTGGAGCATCACCGACGCGCTGATGCGTCGGCCGCTCCCCATCGATCGCCCCGAGGAGCTTCACGCGGTCGTCCAGGCCGGGCACGCCGAGGACGAGAGCCTCCACTCGTTTCCCCGGTACGAGCGCTTCAAGCCGCTCGTGAGCGCGGACGGGCTGGCGGCGATGACGCCCATCGTGCGCCTCTACGCGAGCGCCGGCGATCAGCCTGAGCCGGTGTCCGTACAGCTCGTCTCGGGAAACTGGTTCCGGGTGCTTCGCGTCGGTACGCGCGCGGGACGACCGCTGGATGTCGAGGACGGACGACCGCCGGACGGCGCCGCGGTCGCCGTGCTGAGCGACGGTTACTGGGCCCGGCGCTTCGGGCGCGACCCCGGCATCATCGGGTCGACCATTCGGGTGAACGGCTCGGCGCTCCGCGTCCTCGGCGTCGCCGAATCAGGGTTCCAGGGCCTGACGATCGGCCAGTCCGTCGATCTCTGGGCTCCGATCACCATCCAGGACGCGGTGCGGTACATCGGGAATTTCTCGGCCACGGACGCGGATATCGAGAAGCCGTGGCTGCTGCAGGATGGCATCAGCTGGCTCACGCTCATTGCGCGCGTACCGACTGCCGCGGCGGCGCGCACATCGACCGCGATCGACCGGCAGTTTCGCGGCGAGCTCGAGTCGGAGCTTCCGACGCTCGACTCGCTTCAACGCGTGCACCGTCTGCGCGAGCATCTCGCGCTGGAGCCGATCCCGCGCGGATTTTCGTCACTCCGCGGAACGTTCGAGGATCCGCTGCGTGTCCTGCTCGCGAGCGTGGGCCTCGTCCTGCTCATTGCGTGCGCCAACCTGGCCGGACTGTTTCTCGCGCGGAACTCCGCGCGCAGTCACGAATCCGCGATCCGCATGTCCCTCGGCGCGCGGCGCTCGCGGCTCGTGCGGCAGGTCCTCACGGAGAGTCTGACGATCGCCGCGCTTGGTGGTGCGCTGAGCCTCTTGGTGGCCTACTGGGGAACGACGACGCTGGTTCGGGCGGCGTCTTCGGGACCCCGTCCCATCCCGCTCGACGTATCCGTGGACCTTCGCGTCATCGCGTTCACGCTCGGGATTTCATTGCTGACAGGGTTGCTCGTCGGTGCGCTCCCGGCGATGCGCGTGTCGCAATCGGGGTTGTATCAGCTCTTTCGAGCTGGCGGGCGCGTCGCAAGCTCTCAGGGATCCCACCGTGTGCCGCTCGGGCGAGCGCTGGTGATTGGACAGATTGCGTTGTCGCTCGTGCTCGTCGTGACGGCGGGCATCTTTGTGCAGACGTTGCGCAACCTGCTCGATGTCGACCCGGGCTACGACCACGAGCGCGTCATCACGGCGCGCATCGACGTTCGCGCGGCGCGCTACGATCCCGCACAGTTGCCGGGGTTGTACGAGCGGCTTCTCAGCGCCGCGACATCGATCCCCGGAGCACGCTCGGCGAGTCTTTCCTACCTCGGTGTCGCGACCGGTGCGCAGACGACGCGAACCTACCGAGTCCCCGGTCGGACGCTGCCACCAGGCACTGACGCCGCTCAGGAGAACGTCGTCACGCCGGATTTCTTCACAACGGTCGGCATGCCGCTCGTGCAGGGACGAGGATTCACCGCCGCTGACCGTGATGGCGCGCCGGAGGTAGCGATCGTGAGCGAGTCCATGGCGCGTCACTTCTTCGGTACCGAGCGCGCGGTGGGTGCACGCTTCGGCTATGACTCGGTCGCGAACATCGAGGTCGTTGGGGTGGTGCGCGACGCCCGCGTGAACGCGCTCAAGGAAGCGCCGCCACGGATCGCGTTCTACCCGCTCGCGCAGGCGCGGCAGGCGTTCGCGACCAGCGTCGAGGTCCGCGTCGCCACGGCGCCCGAGGCGGCGATCCCTGCGCTCCGCGCCGCCATCCGCCAGGTGGATCCCACGCTGCCCGTCCGCGAAGTGACACCGCTTTCCGACCTTCTCGAGCGCGGTCTGACCCGCGAGCGTCTCGTGGCACAACTGGCCGGGAGTTTCGGCGTGCTGGCGCTCCTCCTGGCCGGCGTCGGTCTCTATGGGGTGATCGGCTACTCCGTGTCGCGCCGCACGAACGAGATGGGCGTGCGGCTCGCGTTAGGCGCGTCGCCAGCCGGCGTCCGCCTGCTCATCCTGCGCGAGAGCGTGACGCTGAGCGTCGCTGGTGTCGTGATCGGCCTTGGGCTTCTCGTGCCCGTGCAAGGCCTCATCGGGCGGCTCGTCTATGGGATGTCGCCACGCGACCCGGCAACGGTCGTGCTCGCGATGGCCGTCCTGCTGGCCGTCACTGCCGTCGCGGCGTTCATCCCGGCGTGGAAGGCCTCGCGAATCGACCCCGTTGACGCGATCCGCACCTCCTGATCTCAGCGATACCCCAGCCGCTCGTCGAGCGGCACCCGGCTGGGCAAGAACGTCCCGGTTCCGCGGGCGATCTCCTTGCCGTCGGAGCCGGTAATTACCCCCTCGCCAATCAGCAGCCGCTTCGAGCGGCTCACGACTGTGCCCCGCGCGTGCATCTCCCCGCTCGAGATTGGCTTCAGGAAATAGATGTTGAACGACGCCGTCAGCACGAACACGTCATCCACGAGGGAGCTCGCGGCAAAGAACGTGGCATCGTCGAGCAGCTTGAAGTAGACGCTGCCATGGACGGCACCCGCCGCGTGAAAGAAATCCGGGCGAACCGCCAACCGCACTTCCGCCGTCCCGTCAGCGATGCGAATCTCCGGGCGAAAGTATTCGTTCGTGGGGGCCGAGTGGTACATGCGCTCGAGCCGCCGGTAATGTTCGTCTCGCGTGATCGTCATTGGTCGGATCGATTCCAGTGGCCGCACCCATCTCCCCAGGCAGGACAGCGTTGGATAATAGCAACCCGGACCCATGGAAGGCGGAATGACGCGCGGCTTGACAGTCGCAATCCTGTCCATCGTGGCTGGGGGCGTTGCCTTGGGTTGTAACGACCCGGCAAAGACCGTCGCTGCAGGCAACGGCACCGTGCGTGACTCCGCCGATCAGTTGATGTACGGCGTGCGGGCATCGTTGACGAACGCCGGCGTGTTGCGAGGACTGCTCACGGCGGACAGCATGCTGTCGCTCGACGCCGCAACGCGGTTCGAGCTGCGCGGCGTTCGCATCGAGTTCACGTCGACGTTAGGGCGCCCGCTCGGCACGCTGACGGCGGGCGAGGCCACGTACTGGCTCGCACGCTCGACGGTCGAGACGCGCGGGAAGGTGACTGTCGTGTCCGACACGAGCGGCCGCCGCATCGAGGGCGCGTGGGTTCGGTACAACACAATCGAGAACCAGCTCGCCAGCGATAGCCCCTTCGTGGCTGAGGGCCGCGGCGGCCGCCTCACGGGCGTCGGGTTCACGTCCGACCCGGGGCTCTTCACGGTCAAGTGTGTCGGGCAGTGCACGGGGTCGCTGCGTCGTCCCTGAGAGCCGTTCCCTCTTCACTTCAGGCCGCTGGCGCGAGCGACTCCGCTGCCGCCCGAGTCATCTTTGTCATCCTGTTAAATCCTGTCCATCCCCCTCCTGCCTTTGCCCAACCTCGACCGGTCGCGATGCCGACTGGCGCGACGCGGCTCGCAACAGCGAAACGGGAAAAGACGGGATGGACAGGATTAACAGGATGACGAAGATGTCCTGCACGGCGGCGCCGTTGCTCTCGCAAGCGGCCTGAAAAGGAGAGTGGACAGCTCCGGCACGCCACTGTCGCCGCGCGCTGGTCCATCGATTCCCGATTCCCGATTCCCGATTCCCGA
>DASURJ010000639.1:0-2625 GCA_036280115.1 Gemmatimonadaceae bacterium | reverse complement strand
GCGACCGCACTCGACTCTACCGGCGCGACCGAAGCGCTCGTCGTCACCCTCGAGCTGGGCCAGTACTGGCCGCGCCAGAAGGGCCTGAGTCTCGCGAAAGAGGTCCGGCTCGGCACCGGATACGCCGTGTCGGTTCCATGGCTGACATCGCTCGAGAAGCCCGTCGCGGTCGTCCAGCTCACAGGGGCGCTCGTTGGGCGCGACGGTCGCGCCCTTCGGATCGGCGCCGAAGGATTGATGGCGAAGCGCACGAACATCGCGCTGAGCTCGATCGGCGCGCAGTCGCTCATCTCCGACGAGGACATCGAGAAGTTGCGCGCGCTGCGTCGCGATGACCTGGCGGGTCAGCCACTCGTGTGGCAGACGGCCCTTCGTACCCTCGTCTCGCAGCTCACGGGGCGGCGGGACGGGCCGTAGCCGTCGTTCCGAGGGGACTGGCGACGGCGGACGGCTCGTCCCTGACAGCTTGCGGCGGCGGGTGCGGGCGGTAGCATGGTGGGAGTATCACGCACATCCACCTGCCCCAACGCCGAAGCGTGACACCGCTCCACGATTCCTCGAGCATCTCGCGGCGCACATTTCTCCATCTCGCCGGCGTCGGCACTGCCGGCGCGTTCGCCGCGGCTTGTGACGTTGGAGGTGTGAGGGATGCGCTCGCGGTGACACCCAGCGGACGGCTCACCGCGCGCCCGGGCACCCCGACCGGGACGATCGCGGCCGGTGAGCACCGGCTCTCGCTCGGCGGCGAGCGCGATGGCGTGCTGTACGTGCCGACCAGCTACGCGGCGTCGCGTCCCGCCACGCTGGTGCTGATGCTCCACGGTGCAGGAGGATCGGCGACGGGCGCTCTGCGACCGTTTCGGACGCTCGCCGACGACGCGGGGCTCGTGCTCGTTGCACCCGAGTCTCGCGGCACGACCTGGGACGCGATTCGCTCGACGTACGGCCCCGACATCGCGTTCATCGACCGCGTCCTCGAGTCCGTGTTCAGCCGCGTCGCCGTCGACCCGAACCGCCTGACGGTGGAGGGGTTCTCGGACGGCGCGACGTACGCGATTGGCGTGGGACTGACCAACGGCGACCTGTTCAAGCGCGTGATCGCCTTCTCGCCGGGGTTCATCCCAGCGGTCGAGCCGCACGAGCGCCCGTCGATCTTCGTCTCGCACGGCACGCGCGACCCGATCCTGCCGATCGACCAGTGCAGCCGCCGTATCGTGCCGGAGCTCCAGCGTGCTCGCTACACGGTGCGGTACAAGGAGTTCGACGGCCCGCACACGGTCCCGGTGGACATCGCGAGGGAAGCGATCGCCTGGATGGGCGGCACATCGGGCTAGCCGTCAACCTCAACTGGTAGCCGCCAGCTCCCAGCTGGCCTGCCAGCTTGCAGCCCGAGGTTTGCAAGTCAGTCCGCCGTATGGATGCCCGTTCGACATTCCGTCGCGTGTCCGGCCCGGCCGGTGTCGCCCTCCTCGGTCTCCTGGCCATTTGCGCTGGAGCCGCGATCAAGACCGGCTTCATCACGTTCGAGCGCGGCTCGCCCGGACGCAATTCGGCCGAGGTGACCGTTCGCACGGGCGCCGGCGAGGTGAATATCCCTGCGCCGCCCTCCGCGGACTCGGCACGACCGGCTCCGCCTGCCACGCCGCCTGGCCTCCGCAATGTCGATTCACTCGTCGCCCCGGCGGCCGCGGGCGACACCGGAGCCGTTCGTCCGACAACGGAGGAGCTCACAGAGCTCGCGGAGTCGCTGATCGTCCCCGTAGCGGGCGTTCAAGCGAAGGACCTCCTGGATACGTTCGACGAGCCGCGTGGCACGCGCCGCCATGACGCGCTCGACATTCCCGCTCCACGAGGCACCGCCGTCCTATCTGCGAGCGATGGCCGAGTGCGCCGCCTTCTCACGAGTCCAGCGGGCGGGTTGATGGTGTACGCGTCGGACCCGAGTGACCGCTTCGTGCTCATGTACGCGCACCTCGACCGCTACGCCGACGGGCTCACGGATACGACCACACTTCGCCGCGGTGACACGATTGGCTTCGTTGGCACGACCGGGAACGCGCCGCCGAACATCCCGCACCTTCATTTCGCGATCACGCGGACGCGGAACGTGGAGAGGGGCTGGTGGTCGGGCACACCAGTCGATCCGCGACCGCTGCTACAGCGTTAGCGCGCGATAAACCGGACCGTTAGGGGTCAGAGTCCTAACGGATCGTTCGAACGCGGCGCGCGAGCGGACGGTTGCCTGGAGCGAGGCATCGCCGGGCGCGGGTCGCCGTGGCTCCCTTCCTTGGGGGCGCTGGCATCCAGAAGGGAGGATACGGATGAGGGGATGAGGGGGATGAGTGGGATCGCTCCCCGCCCGGGACGCGCCCTCGCTCCGGAGCCGTGAAGCGAGGGGGAACTGCTCCCGGGGCGAGTGCCATCCCGGGAGCCGTTCCCCCTTCAGTCACGTTCCGGCGGGCGGAGTTTTGACCTGCGTGGGATGATGTCGCTCATCCCTTCCTCCCTCCTCCGTTTCCCCTCTTCTGGACGCCGATCCGCCGGCTGACACCCGCAAGGTAGGCTGTGTGAAATCCAGTCTTATCGTCAGACCTCATTCTTGGACTTCTCGCCCAGGGGCCACCG
>DASURJ010000638.1:0-3621 GCA_036280115.1 Gemmatimonadaceae bacterium | reverse complement strand
GTTCCTCCTCTCCTTTCAGGCCGCTCGAGAGACCAACGTGGCTGCCGCACGGGACATCTTCGTCATCCTGCCCATCCTGTCCATCCTGTCCATCCTGTCCATCCCCCTCCTGCTTTTCCGCACCTGGACCGGTCGCGACGGATGCAGGGCGCGATGATGCTCGGAGGGGGCATTGACGCCTCGCCAGCACACCGGGAAGTTCCGGCACCTCCGTCCGCGAACCGCTGCCCAGTGGTGGCCAGCCTCCCGCGCGCGAAGTCTGACCTTCGCCGGACCGAGGGCGTCATCCGGGTAAGTCACATCCCAAGACGCTGTATGAGGCACCAGGGCTCATCACCCCGAAATGGTAGCAGGAGACATGGTCGTTACTCCCGGTTCGCCGGCAGCGCGCACGGCGTTGTTCGCTCTCGCTCTGACGGCCGCGGCATGCGGTCGTCCGACCCCCACCACCGCGCCGGCGCCAGATCCCTCGAGGATCCCCCACGCCGTCGTGCCAGTTCCCGCGTCGATTCAGGTCTCGACGGCAGACACGTTCCGGATCGATTCCACGACCGGGGTGGCGCTCGCAGCCGGCGAAAACGCGGACGCGCAGCGAGTCGCGGCGTACCTCGCCTACATGCTGCATGGTCCGCTCGGCGCGCCGGTGCAGGCGCTCGCACCAGGCCAGACGCCGCCTGCCCGCAGTATTGCGCTGCGGCTCGACGCGTCCCGGACGCATCTCGGACTCGAGGGGTACGAGCTGACCGTCACGCGGGACTCGGTGTCGCTCACGGCGGCGCAGCCGAACGGCTTGTTCTACGGCGTGCAGACGATCCGGCAACTGCTCCCGCCGTCGGTCGAGCATCGCGCGGCGCTCAACCGGCGGCTGTGGATGCCGGGAGTCCGCGTTACGGACACGCCGCGGTTCGCGTGGCGGGGAGCGATGCTCGACGTCTCGCGTCATTTCATCGACGCTGACGATGTGAAGCGCTACATCGATCTGATGGCACTCTACAAGTTGAACCGCCTGCATCTCCACCTCGCGGACGATCAGGGCTGGCGCATCGTGATCGGGTCGCGTCCGAACCTGACCGAGCGCGGCGGCAGCACGCAGGTGGGTGGCGGTCCTGGTGGCTATTACACGAAGGCGCAGTTCGCCGAGATCGTCGCCTATGCGACGAGCCGGTTCATCACGATCGTGCCCGAGATCGACATGCCGGGGCATACGAATGCCGCGCTCGCGTCGATCGCGGAGCTCAACTGCGATGGCGTCGCGCCGCCGCTCTACACGGGGATTCGCGTCGGCTTCAGCGCGCTGTGCGTCACGAAGGACGAGACGTACGTCTTCGTGAACGACGTCGTGCGCGAGATTGCCGCGCTCGTGCCGACGCCGTATTTCCATATGGGCGGCGACGAGGTCGAGAAGCTCACTCCCGACCAGTATCGCCGGTTCGTGGAGCGCGTCGAAAAGATCATCCACTCGCACGGGAAGACGATGGTCGGTTGGGGAGAGGTCGCGCCGGCGAAGATCTCGCCCACGAGCATCGTGCAACACTGGCGGCGCGATTCGTCGTCGTTGCACGCCGCCCGCGGCGGGAAGGCGATCCTGTCGCCCGGCCCCAAGGCGTACCTCGACATGAAGTACGACAGCACGACCGTGCTCGGTCTCCGCTGGGCTGGTCTCATCGAGGTCCGCGACGCGTATGACTGGAATCCGGGCGCGTTTCTGCCCGAGATCCCGGAGAGCGCCGTGCTCGGCGTCGAGGCGCCGCTCTGGTCCGAGACGCTCGTCAAGCTTCAGGATTACGAGTTCATGGCGTTCCCGCGCCTCATCGGGACCGCGGAGGTAGGTTGGTCCAGCTCGGCGAATCACGGCTGGGACGGCTTCCGGCTCCGGTTGGCACGGCATGGCCCGCGCCTCACGGCGTTAGGCGTCAACTTCTACCGATCACCGCAGATCCCGTGGGTGCATTGAGAGTGTTCGGCGCGATTGCGCTGGCGTCGATCGTCGTCATCGAACCGCCCCGGTTCGAGCCGGTTCAGCCGGAGTTGCTGGCGGCTGGTGGCACGCTCGTGAACGCGTGGGCGGATTACGACCGCGACGGCGACATAGACTTGTTCGTCGGCTTCAACGGCGCGGCGAACCGGTTGTACCGAAATGACGGTGGAACGTTGGTCGAGGTCGGCGGGGCGGCTGGCGTCGGCGAGTCACGCCCCACGCGCGCGGCCGCGTGGGGGGATTACGATGCGGACGGCGACCCCGATCTCATGGTGGGCTTCGCGCCCGGACCGACATCGGTGCTGACGCTCTACCGCAACGACCGCGGCACCTTCCGCGACGCGACGGGTGATCTGGGACTGGCTCGGGATTCCGGCGCGGTTCGGCAGCTCTCATGGATCGACGCCGACGGCGACACGGACCTCGACCTGTTCGTCGCCTTTCGCGATCGGCCGAACGCGCTGTTCTGGAACGAAGCCGGGCGGTTCCTCGATGGCGCGGGGCGGATCGGGCTCGCGGACCGCCGGCGAAGCGTCGGCGCCGTGTGGTTCGACTTCGACGAGGACGGCGACCTCGACGTCTATGTGGGGAACATGGACGGCGACGCCAACGGGCTGTTCCGGAACGACCGCGGCTCGTTCGTGGACGTCGCCGCCGAGCACAGGGTCGCGTGGGGCGGTAGAACGCCTAACGATGCCACGAACGGCACCGTCCGCCCCTGCGCGGCCGACGTGAACGGTGATGGGCGACTCGACATCATCACGGCGAACTACGGGAAGAACGGCATCTTCCTGAATCGCGGTGGTGGGCGGTTCGAGGACGCGTCAGCCGCGTGGGGCGTGGACATCGATGCGCGCTACGACGCGTGCGCACTCGATGACTTCGACAATGACGGGCGGATCGACCTGTACGTGAACGGCACGGTCACGGGTGGCGTGAGCTACCGCGACTATCTGTTCCGCAACACCGGCGCGCGGTTCGAGGACGTCACGCCGGACAACGTGAAGGCGTTGCAGGCCGATCATGGCGTGCAGTGGGCGGATTTCGATCGTGATGGCGACGTCGATCTCGCGCTCACCGGTGCGCGTCCCGACGGGATGCACTCCCTGCTGCGGAACGAGCTGGATTCGGCCGTGGCTGGCCGCTCGATCTCGGTGTCGGTGCTGGACGCGCAGGGGCGCGCCATTCTCGCCGGCGCCGAGGTGCGCGTGTATGCCGCGGGGACGCGGAAGCTGCTGGCGACGCGGCTCGTGGACACGGGCTCCGGCTACGACGCCCAGAGCGCGATGCCGGTGCACGTGGGGTTGTCATCGTTCGATCGCGTGGACGTGGAGGTCACCGTGCCGCGCGCCGGGCGACGAGTGGTGACGAGGACGGCCGGCGTGGACCCGCGGGCTTACCGCGGCCGTTCGCTGGGCGTTCGTTTGGTTCGGTAGGGGTCAGAGTCCTAACCCATCGTTTTCACGCCATGCGTGAAAACGATGGGTTAGGACTCTGACCCCTGAGCTATCGGCTAACAGCGATCAGCTATCAGCAAGCCACACGGGCCGGCTTCGCGGCGGCCGCGTAGGACTCCGCCAACCGGCAAGCGTCGTCGGCACGGGATACGGACCGGGCGGATGAGCGGGATCACCGCGGATTCG
>DASURJ010000637.1:0-2560 GCA_036280115.1 Gemmatimonadaceae bacterium | reverse complement strand
GACCGCCCGACGCTCGCGGCATCCTCGCCGCTGTACTTCGGCCTCGCCACGCCGGAGCAGGGTCGCGCCGTCGCGGCTCGGCTGGGTCGCGACTTTCTCGAGCCGGGTGGTTTCGTGACGACCCTCATCGCGTCCGGCCAGCAGTGGGACGCGCCTAACGGGTGGCCGCCGCTGCAGTGGCTCACCATGGAGGGCGTCCGGCGCTATGGCCGGGCCGAACTGGCCGACTCGGCGCGCACACTCTGGCTTGCGCTGAGTCGGCGGACGTACGCGGCGACGGGGAAGATGACCGAGAAGTACGACGTGGTGGACCTGAGCCGCCCGGCCGGCGGCGGTGAGTACCCGAACCAGGACGGATTCGGCTGGACGAATGGCGTCGGGCTAGCGTTGAGCGCTCAGACGTACATACGCCGCTAGGCGCCGATGACCGAAACGCTGGTGCGGCGATTCGGCATCTGGGCGGCATTGGCAATGATCGTCGCCGAGGTGATGGGTGTCGGGATCTTCCTCACGCCAGCGGGGATGGTCCGGACACTCGGCTCTCCGACGCTCGTGCTCGGGGTGTGGGCGCTCATGGGGCTCCTGTCGGTGGCCGGAGCCCTGTGTTACGCCGAGCTCGGAACGCGATTTCCCGAGGCAGGCGGCGGCTTCGTGTTTCTCCGAGAGGCGTTCGGCAAGCGCACGGCGTTCGTCTACGGGTGGATGTCCTTATTGGTGTTGGACCCGGGACTCACTGCGGCGCTCGGTGTGGGGCTCGCGCAATACCTGCTCGCGCTGTTCGGTGGATCGCCGTCGCTCGTGCCGGCGCTCGCGATCGGCAGCATTTTCGCCGTATCGGGGATCTCCATGCTCGGGGTCGAGAGCAGCGCACGGGTGCTGCGCTGGACGGCGGCGGCAAAGCTCGGCGTTATCGCCGTCCTCGTGGCCGCGGTCCTCGTGGGTGGTGGTTCGGGCGATGTAAGCGCCGCGGCCGCGGCGACACGCGCGGCCCTCTCGGCGCCAGTCGTCGGTGGAGCGTTGATCGGCGCGTTCTTCGCGTTCGGCGGATGGTGGGACCTGGGCAAGATGAGCGAGGAGATCGTGAACCCGCGTCGCACGCTGCCGGTGGCGCTCGTGAGCGGGATCGTGCTCGTCACGCTCGTATATGCCGGCCTCAGTATCGCGTTCATCCACATCTTGCGTGGCCAGGCTCCGGCCACCGACGACGCCTTCGTTGTCGCGCTAGGCTCCGCGCTCTTCGGCAGTGGGGCCGGGAAGCTGCTCGCCGCGGCGGTCATCGTCGCGGTGGCGGGGAGCCTCGCGGCCGTGCTCCTCGGCGCGCCGCGGGTGTATCTCGCGATGGCCCGCGTGGGCTTGTTTCCGCAACGGCTGGTGCGCTTTCATCCGCGCCGGCAGTCGGCGCCGCTCGCAACGTTGGTGCAGGTCACACTCGCCTGCGTGCTCGTGACGCTCGGGACGTTCGATCAGATCCTCGGCTACTTCATCCCGGTGGTGGTGTTCTTTCTCGGGTTCTCGGCGGTGGCGATTCTCATTTTGCCGCGCGACCGCGGTGACGCGGCGGCTTCCGAGCGCCGTGGCATCCGGTCCCGATCATCGTCTTTCTGCTCCTGGTGCTCGTGATCGTGGCGCTCTTCGTCATGGCGCAGCCGAGGCAGACGCTCATCGGTGTTGGGGTCGTCGCGCTGGGTCTTCCGGTGTCCTGGCTCGTCCTTCGCGGGCCGGGGCGGGCGGGCGACCGATCCACGGTGCCATCGTCGTGAGTGCGGGATTCGAGCTCCGAGCCTCATCGCGCCCCATACGCATCACGACCGGTCCAAGTGGGGAAAGGGCAGGAGGGGGATGGACAGGAAAAAAACAGGATGACGAAAATGACCAACGCGGCGCCACGGTTGCTCGCGCCAGCGGCCTGAATTGGAGAGGGGAACGGTTTTCGGAGAGAGTGGCGTCCCGGGCGGCCGTTCCCCCTTTCTTTCAGGCCGCTTGCGAGAGCAACGCTGCCGCCGCCCGAGTCATCTTCGTTATCCTCTCCCATCCCGTCCATCCTGTCTTCCTGCCGTTTCCCCACCTGACTGGTCGCGATGCCGACCTGGCTCGATGACGTTCGGAGCCGGGATGCGTAGAGGCCTCGCGCGGCTCCAGAAAACCACAAGATCAGCCAGATGAGTTTCGGAGGGCCCGGCCATCTGCACCAAAGAGGTGAACCCGGTCGGGTGCGACCGTGACCGCAACAACGTCACCTGCTTCGGGCAACCGGTCACCGGAGACGACGGCGGTGAAGCGGCGCGATCCGAGCGCAAGATGCACGTGGCTCGTCCCGCCCAGGCGCTCCACGACCGCGACCTGCGCGTTGAACGTACCTGGCCTCGCCGCCGCGTCCGCCGCTGGAATGATCGCCAGGTGCTCGGGCCGGATGCCTAACGTCACTGGCCCGCTCGCGGCGCCGATGCCGTGCAGTGGCACCCGCGCCCCGTCGGTCACGAAGACCGCAGCGCCATCGTCCGCTGCAACCTGCCCATCGATGAAGTTCATCGGCGGCGTGCCGATGAAACCCGCGACAAAT
>DASURJ010000636.1:0-5337 GCA_036280115.1 Gemmatimonadaceae bacterium | reverse complement strand
ACCTGCTCAACGTCTCGACCTACAACCTTCGGAAGGCGCTGGGCGAGACCTCGCTGCTGACGGAGGTCGACGACCTCCGTCTCAACCCCGACGTCGTCTCGACGGATGTCGCCGAGTTCGAGCTGGCACTGGAGCGGGAGGACGTCGCTCGGGCGGCCGCGCTGTACAGAGGTTCATTTCTCGACGGTTTCTTCGTGAGCGACGCGCCCGCGTTCGAGGAGTGGGCGGAACGCGAGCGGAAGCGCCTGGCGGCGAGTTATGGCCGGGCGGTCGAGGCGCTCGCTGAGGCGGCGGAAGGGGATCGTGACTTCGCGGGCGCGCTGCACTGGTGGAAGGTCAGGGCTGCGCACGACCCGTACGATTCGCGAGTCGCGCTCCGGCTCATGGAGGCGATGGAGGCCAGCGGAAACCGGGCTGGGGCGCTCCAGCACGCGGACGTTCACCAGCGGCTGCTCCGTACGGAGTTTGGTGTCGCGTCAGCGCCCGCCGTCGCGGAGCTGGCGGAGCGATTGCGTCGGGAGTCGGGTGTTCGGCTTCCGTCGGCCTCGTCACCCGTTCCTTCGGCGCTCGACCGTGATGTCCAACGGCCGGAGCCCGAAGGCCGGACGGCGCCCGAGGCGGAGCCCGCGACCGTCGAGAGCTCAGCGGTCCCCGGGGCCACGGCGAGCGGCTCGGCGGTGCGTGTTGCGTCTCGCCGCCGATGGCTGCGAGTGCTGGCTCCTCTCGCGTTCGTCGCCATCGCGGGCATCGTCTGGGCTGCGCGGCCGAGTGACCCGGGGCCGGAGCGATCGATCGTCGTGCTTCCGTTCGTCAACCTCAGTCCGAACGAGGACAACGAGTACTTCGCCGATGGGTTGACCGAGGAGGTCATCACGCGCCTCGCGTCCATCCCCGGACTCAAGGTGATCTCGCGGACCTCGGCGATGTACTACAAGGGGAGCAAGAAACCGCTGCGGGAGATCGCGGACGAGCTCGACGTCGCGCACGTCCTCGAGGGAAGCGTTAGGCGGAGCGACGGGCGCGTGCGCGTCTCGGCGCAGCTGATCGATGCGTCCACCGACGAGCATCGATGGGCGGAAAACTACGAGTACGAGCTCCGGGCGAGCTTTCGGATGCAGGAGGAGATCGCGCGGGCTGTCGCTCGCGCCCTGGAGGTCGAGCTCGGGGAGCGCGTGCGGCGCCAACTGGGTCGGCGTGGGACTGATGACCCTGAAGCGTACGAGCTGTACCAACGTGCACGGCTTCTGTGGCAGACCCGCACACGGGACGCGCACGAGCAGGCGATCCGGTACTACACGCGCGCGATCGAGATCGACTCGAGCTATGCCGACGCGTGGGCGGGCTTGTCGGACGTCTACCTCACGGCGTATCAGCTCAACCTGCTCGGCCTGTCGGAGGCGGAGTCGTACTCGCGAGTGAAGTCGGCAGCGGAGCGGGCGCTCGCTCTGGACGATGAATCGGCCGCGGCTCACACGTCGTTTGCCATCGCGCTATGGTGGGAGCGGAACTGGGTGGGTGCGATGCGCGAGCTCCGGCGCGCGCTGGAGTCGAACCCCGGCGATGCAATGGCGCGGAGCTGGTATTCACTGTTGTTGCGTGCCACCGGTCGTTCGGAGCAGGCGATCCAGGAGGCCCGGCGCGCATACGAGCTCGACCCGTTCGCCGTCGTCACCAGCGCCAACGTCGGGTGGCAATGCTTGATGACTCGCGACTACGACTGCGCGATCGCTCAGCAACGCCGCACGATCAGCATTGGTGACTACCCCAACTCGCACGTCGGCCTCGCGTTGGCGCACGTACGAAAGGGGCAGTTCGACGACGCGGTCGGCGCAGCGCGGAAGGCAGTGGAAATCGCGCCGCAACGCCCGGACATCCTGGCCGACCTGGCCTACGTGCTGGCGTCGTCTGGACGAACAGATGAGGCGCGGGAAGCGCTGCGCCGCGCGAAAGCGCAGTCCGTGGAACCGTACAACGTCGGTCGCGCCCACGTGGGGTTGAGTGAGCCGGACAGCGCGTTCGCGTGGCTGGAACGGGCGAGCTGGCACTGGCCACATCGGGCGCTCCTGGCCGACCCGGCGCTGGACCCGGTGCGCGCGGACCCGCGCTTCGCGGAGCTCGAGGCGCGCGTGGCACGGGAGATGGGGATACGATGATGCGTCGTCAGCCCGTCGCCCGGTGCGCGGCACCGCCCTTTGGCGCTATGATAGGAAAGTCCCCGTCCCACCCGCCGCCTCGAATCGTCGGAGGACGTACATGACCGAGCCCGATCAGACCCGAGACGCCGAGCGGCTGCCGGAGGACGCGGCCCGACGGCTTCTCGCGCGGGCGAGTGAGCTCGAGGCCGCGCGCGTCACCGAGATGTCCGTCGCCGAGTTGCGCGAGGCGGCACGGGAAGCGGGAATCACACCCGGCGCTTTCGAGCAGGCGCTGGCCGAGCTCCGCGCCGGTGACCCCGCCGCGGCCGCAGGGCTGGCATCGCCACGGCGGCGGCGCCCGGCTCTGCTCTGGCCGGCTGCGCTGATCCTCGGCGCGTTACTGTCGATCCTGGTCCTCCGGATGCTCTTCCCCGCGTTTTGAACCACGAATCGGGGTCAGATTCGAATATGATCATTCCGCCGCGGGCGTGTTGCTGTCTGTTTCGGGCGTCTACTTGACGGACGCTCGGCGAGACGGTCGGGACGGAAAGGCGTGACCTCGTCACGCATCAGCCGCCACATTGACGCGCCTCGCGCTCTCGTCTATCGGGCCCTGATCGACGCGCGCTCCGTCGCGACGTGGATGGTGCCCGATGGCATGAGCAGCCGTATCCACACGTTCGATGCCCGCGAAGGCGGTGCGTTCGCATCTCGCCCGCCGGCAATGAAGCCGGATGGCGAATGTCGCTCGACAAGCTCGTGGCCCTGGTCGAGGGAGCCTAACGAACCGCAATACCGACGCGAACCGCCATTCCTATCGCCATGGACAATGCTCGAGTAATGCCGACGGACGTAATTCTCAAGCGTTTCGAGACGCCCGACGAAGTCCGCGAGATGGCGCTGGGCCGCTTCGAGGTCGTGCGCCTTGGCGGAGTGACCATCGGCCGCGCGACCTACCAGCCGGGTTGGCGCTGGTCGGAGCACGTCGGTCCCACGGTCGGCGCGTCCCGCTGCTCCGTCGAGCATGTGGGCCTCGTCCTCTCGGGCACCGCGACCGCGGCCTTTGCCGACGGCCGAGTCGTCGAGCTGCGTGCGGGCGAGCTGTTCTACATCCCGCCCGAGCCACACGACAGCTGGGTCGTGGGGGATGAGCCCTACGTCTCCCTCCATTTCCTCGGCGCGGATCACTACGCGAAGTAGTGCCGACGCACCGATCGACCGGGCGTGCCTCTTGTCTTCTCGTACGGATCGCTCCAGCGCGAGGACGTGCAGCTCGCGACGTTCGGCCGGTGCCTCGATGGTCAGCGCGATGAGCTTCCCGGGTACGAACAGACGCTCGTCGAGATCGGTGACCCCGGTGTGGCAGCGAAGATCGGGCGCACACACCACGCCAACGCGTCGTTTACCGGCGACGATACGCGCCGGATTCCGGGCATGGTGTTCGAGGTCACTGACGCCGAGCTCCGGTACGTCGACACATACGAGGCGGCCGACGACTACCGCCGGATCGAGGTGACACTCGCGTCAGGCAAGCGGGCGTGGGTGTACGTCTACTCGCCTGCCGGATGATGCCGTTCTCCGCACCTTGATCGGGGCGCAAAAATGGCCCAGCGCGGTATAATGACGGAGTCGCCGGCCAGGAAACCCATGCGTTCCCCATTCCTCCCGTTCGTCGCTCTCGTGGTCCTCGCGACCGCTCCGACTGATACGCATGCCCAGCGCGGGACCCCCTTGCGCGTCACGCGTACCACCCCGGCCGGCGACGCCCTTCCCACGGCCGAGATCAGCGTCACGTTCGACCGGCCCGTGGCGGGGTCCCTCGACCGCACCGTCGACGCCACGTCGATCTTCCGTATCGAGCCGGCCGTGCGAGGACGCGTCGAGTGGCGAGACCCCGTCACGATCCGGCTCCGACCAGCGGAGGCGCTCTCGCCGGGAGCACGCTATACCGTCACGGTCGCGAATACGTTCCGCGCCATGGACGGAAGCGCGCTCGCTGAACCCTATCGGTTCACGTTCCGCGTCCAGGGACCGCGCCTACTCGCGGGCTCCCCTGTCAGCGCCGAGCTACACGCGCAACACATCGCCCCGAACCAGCGCTTCGAGCTGGTCTACAGCGCACCGGTCGATCTCCCGAAGCTTTCCAGCGCCGCTTACGTCGAGCTCAGTGCGTCGTGCGGCGGGCAACGCATCGTCCGGCTTCGCGCGACGTCGCAGCGCCGCATCGGCGACGACGACCCGTGGACATATCGCGAGGCGGGCGGGTGGCAGCGGGATCGCTCGGTCGATTCTCTCCGTCGCGTCGTCGGGCTCGCGCCGGACCGCACACTCCCGCGCGGGTGCGCAGGCGAGCTCGTTGCGCCGACCGAAGTCGAGGACGAAGTCCTCCGCACGGCGAGCCGCTGGCCCTTCAACACCTACGGCGACCTGCGCGTCTCGGCCGTCGCGTGCGCAGGGGGCAAGTTCTGCCCCACAGGTCCCATCACCGTGGCGTTCACTAACCCGGTGCGCGGTGCGGAAGTGCTTCGTCACGTCAGGCTCCTCCCGGACGCGAAGTTCACCGTGCGCGACACCGTGTCGGAGTCGGTTACGTGGGTGCTCGAGGCCCGCCTCCAGCCTCACATCACCTATGCGGTCGTCTCCGATACCGCGCTCCGGGACGTGTTCGGGCAGCGCCTCGTCGGCAACCCGGCCGTTGCGTTCCGCACGACCGGGTACGAGCCGGCCATCGTCCATCCATTCGGCCGCCTGCTCGTGGAGCGCACGGGGTTCCGCACGCTCTCGGTGCAGCACGTCAACGTTGACACGCTCGTCGCGGTGATTGCGCCGGTGCCGGACACGGTCGAGTCGAAGATCCTCACGCGTTTCGGGTGGGGCGACGACAGTCTCTGGACCGCGCTCGCCCGTAACGCCACCACGCAGCGCATCCCTCTTCGGGCGCCGCGCGACCGGGCGATGCTCACCGGCGTTCGTCTTCCGGTGCCCGACGCGTCGCGTCCGGGCAGCCCGGCGCTCTACGCGGTGAAGCTCAGCGGACGCACTGGGACCGACACGGTCGCGGGAGGCGCGCTCTCGCTGGTGCAGGTGAGTGACCTCGGCGTTCATGCCCGGATCGGGGCGGCAGAGGGCGTCGTGTGGGTCACGGGCGTGAACGACGGAATGCCGAAGGCGGGAGCGACGGTCGAGCTTCACGACGCGCACG
>DASURJ010000635.1:0-4448 GCA_036280115.1 Gemmatimonadaceae bacterium | reverse complement strand
CGCTTCGCGGCCTCCGCTCGGAATGACTACGCCGTCAGCGCCGGGCGAAAGGAGAGCTCGAGGATCGCCTGCAGCGGCGCCGGACCGCGCAGCACGCGCGAGCGTACCGCGGCACCCTCCCAGCAGTCGAGAATGAGATTCGCTGTCTGCAGGGGATCCGCGTCGGCCGGAAGATCTCCGCGACGACGCGCCTCATCGAGCGCGTCCGCCAAGCGCCGCGCTATTCCGTCGAGCGCGCCCTCGATGCGCCGCCGGAACGCGGTGTTCACCGCCGCGAGCTCCTGACCGAGCAGCCCGAGGAGCGAGCCGAGGTAGCCCTGACTCGCGTACAGAGCCAGCAGCCGCTCGAAGTACCCGCGAACGCGGTCGGCCGGCGGTCGATCGGTTTCGCTCAGCGCCTGGTCGAGCAGTGCATGGAGCTCGGCGACGTAGCGATCCACCACCTGGAGCGCGAAGTCCTCCTTGCTCGCGAAGTGGTGATAGAACGAGCCCTTCGGGACGCCGGTCGCGACGAGCAGGTCCTGAATGCCAGTCGCGTTGTACCCGCGCTCCAGCAGCGTCGCGAGCCCCACATCAAGGAGACGCCGCTTGGTCGCGTGAAGGGCGTCATCCGCGCTTGAAACGGACGGTCCTGTCATGGCCGAAGAAGTACTGTTCAGGGTCACGGGCACGAAGACGTATTGCTCGAACCTCGCGACCCCCTCGGGCGTCACGTACTTGCCGATTTCGCCGGAGCGCGTGTCTTGAGCCGAAGGCGGATGGCGGCGACCAGGAACCCGGCGAGCGTCCCCATCAGCATGGTGCCACCGCCGAAGCGTCGGAAACCGAGCAGTGGGACGACGAGCCCGAGCATTGCTCCTGCCGTCGCGCCAATGGTGGTATGTGCGATGGCGCGCCCAAGCGGAACGCGCCGCAGGAAGACCCACGCCGTTATCGGAGCGAGAACGGCACCGATCAGCGCTCCGAAGAGCGCCCCCACGAGCGCGATCTCGAGATGGTCGTTCGTGGTTCCCGGAGCCAGGAGCACTGCCGCACTCTGCAGCACGCCACCGATGACGCCACCAATGACGGCACCGATCAGAGCGATGGTAGCGGTTACCGCGACGATACGGCCAATGGCCATGCGATGCGTTGGTCCGGGAACTGGAAGGGCGCTCGTAACTTCACCCGACATCACAGGCGATGCCAGTCGCGCGCCGCTCCCCACCAGCAACCTGCGTTCGCGGGCGCGAGCGCTGGCCTGAGGTTATCGATCCCGCCGCTTGCCACTCGCCGCGATGCCCCGACGTTGGACCGACGAGCCCGGCACTGGCTCGTGCCGAGTGCCGTGGGGTATTCGTCATAGAGCATCGCGACTAACATGCGAAAGTCGCGATGAACGTGTTTTTCTCTCACGCCAGAGCTCGCAGTGCAGCAGTCGTTTGCTACCCTACTCCTCGCGTCCGCGATTCTTGCGGCGCCGCTTCGCGGCCAGTCGCCGCCGTCATCCGACACGACGTCGCGCTCGAGCTCGAGCGCCGACTCGTTAGGCCCGGAAAAGCCGGCCAAGCCCGCGACGTCGAAGGCCGGGGCGTCTAAGGCCGGGGCGTCGAAGGCCGCGACCACCGCCAAGGGCACCGGGGCGAAGCCTGCGGCGAAGCCGGCCCGGAAGACGTGGAGTAGCGGCAAGAACGGGTATTACGTCGACAGCGCAGAAGCGGCGACGCTGTGGCCGGTGAAGGGTCCGGCGCCGCTCCCGGGCGCCGTTTTGCCAGGGAAGCGCATCATCGCCTATTACGGCAATCCGCTGTCGAAGCGAATGGGCATCCTCGGCGAGATCCCGCCGGATGCGATGCTCGCACGCCTGGACCGCGAAGTGGCCCGCTGGGAGAAAGCCGACCCGAATACACCGGTTCAACCGGCGCTGCACCTCATTGCCGTGGTGGCGCAAGGAAGCGCGGGTCGCGATGGCATGTGGCGCACCCGGATGAGCGACTCGTTGATCGAGCGTGTGTACGGGTGGGCGCAGCGCCGGAATGCACTGCTCTTCCTCGACATCCAGGTCGGGCACAGCACGCTGCAGGCGGAGCTTCCTCGGCTCGCGAAGTTCCTCGAGCGGCCGAACGTGCACCTCGGAATCGACCCCGAGTTCTCCATGAAGACGAAGGCCAAGCCGGGGTCGAAGATCGGCTCGTTCGACGCGGCGGACATCAACTACGCCACGAAGTTCCTCTCGGATCTCGCGGCGTCGAAGAACCTCCCGCCGAAAATCCTCGTCGTGCATCGCTTCACCCGCCCCATGGTGACGAACACGAAGAACATCAAGCTGAATCCCCGCGTGCAGATCGTCATGCACATGGACGGGTGGGGCCCGAAGTGGATGAAGTACGATTCGTATCACGACTACATCTATCGGCACCCCGTGCAGTACACGGGCTTCAAGCTCTTCTACAAGAACGACACGAAGAAGGGCCACCCACTCATGACGCCGGAAGACGTGCTGAAGGTGTACCCGAAGCCGTTGTACATTCAGTACCAATAAGATCGAGAACCGGGAACGGGGAACGGGGAACGGGAAACCGGGAACCGGGAGACCCTCGGGACGCCTCTCTCGGATCGAGAGGCTTCCCGAGGGTTTTCTGTTCCCGGTTCCCCGTTCCCGGGTTCCCGGGTTCCCGGTTCCCCTAGCATGACTGTTGAATAAAGATCAGGTACTTCACTACCGATCCCCGGAGCCCGTCATGCGCCTGTTCCCGCGAAGTCGCCGTACCGCCGGCAGTTGGCTGCCCCTGGCCTTCTTTCTCGCCGCCTGCGCGACCAACCCGGTTACCGGGCAACGCGAGATCTCGCTCATCTCGCAGGACCAGGAAATCCAGATGGGCCAGCAGGGGGCTCAGCAGGTCGTTCAGCAAATCGGCCTCGTCAACGACCAGGCGCTGCAGAACTACGTCCAGCAGATCGGGTCGGCGATGGCGACGAAGTCGGAGCGGCCGAACCTTCCGTGGAGCTTTCGCGTGATCGACGATCCTACGCCGAACGCGTTCGCGTTTCCCGGCGGGTTCATCTTCATCACCCGTGGCTTGCTCGACATGATGAACAGCGAGGCTGAGCTCGCTTCCGTGCTCGGCCACGAGATCGGGCACGTCACCGCCAAACATTCCGTGACCCAGATGAGCCAGCAGCAACTCGCCCAGCTCGGCCTCGGAATCGGCGCAATCCTCTCGCCCACCATCGCCCAGTACGGTAACCTCGCCGCCCAGGGCCTCGGGTTGCTGTTCCTCAAGTACGGGCGCGATGACGAGCGTCAGGCCGACGACCTCGGCTTC
Organism: Gemmatimonadaceae bacterium; assembly: GCA_036280115.1. Taxonomy (GTDB): domain Bacteria; phylum Gemmatimonadota; class Gemmatimonadetes; order Gemmatimonadales; family Gemmatimonadaceae; genus JAJKIV01. Next base: position 1,143 of record DASURJ010000635.1, on the reverse strand, counting down.
CGGTACTCCCTCGCACAGAACTACGACGTCCGGGAAATCGATGACGTCTTCCGATCGCTGCAGCGCATCGGTGAGGCGAGTCAACAGAGCCCGCTCCCCACGTGGCTCGCGAGTCACCCGGGCGAGGCGGAGCGCATTCAATCGATCAACGCCAAGATCGCGCAGATGCAGCCGTCGCAGTTCGCAGGCTTGCGTACGGGCGAGCGCGAGTTCATGCAGCGACTGAGCGGCCTGGTCTATGGCGCGAACCCGCGCAACGGCTTCTTCGACGGCAACACGTTTTACCACCCCGACTTACGGTTTCAGATCTCGTTCCCGAGCGGCTGGCAGGGACAGAACCTGACGCAGGCGGTCGTGGGCGTGAGTCAGCAGCAGGACGCGATCATCCAGCTCACGCTCGCGGAAGGCAACAGTCCCGAGGCCGCTGCCCGCGCCTTCCTTGGCCAACAGGGCATCCAGCCCGGCCAGGCATCCTCGCAGACGGTGAACGGAGTTCCGGCAGTCGCGAGCACGTTTCAGGCGCAGACGGAGCAGGGCGTGATCCAGGGCCTGGCGGCATTCTTCACGTACAACGGCGCGACGTACCAGGTCCTCGGCTATTCGCCGGCGCAGCGCTACGCGGCGTACGCGGACATCTTCCGCGGGTCGCTTGGCAGCTTCAAGCCGGTGACGGACTCGCGGATTCTCAACGTCCAGCCGAACAAGATCAGCGTCGTCGCCCTGCCGCAGGCGATGTCGCTGGCGCAGTTCGCCCAGCGATACCCGTCATCCATTCCGCTTGCCGAGCTGGCGATTGTGAACCAGGTGGAGGATCCGAACGCACAGATTCCCGCCGGTACGCTTCTCAAGCAGGTCGCTGGCGGTCGGGCTGCGGGTTAGCCGACGGATGTCATTCCGAGTGGCGGCGCGAAGCGTCGCAGTCGAGGAATCACGCTCCTCCCGGTAGAGGGGTCCCTCCGTCGGGACGACTGCGATTCCTCGCTGCGCTCCGAATGACAAGCTGCGCTCGGAATGACACCGATTTCTGGCCGGAATGACAACGAGTCGTCGGGATGACACGAATCGATTGTTGCGGCTGCCGTTCTGTGGCTAGTTTTCGCGCATGACGCCCTGGGTAAAGCGCCTGCTCATCGCGAACGTCGG
>DASURJ010000634.1:0-2051 GCA_036280115.1 Gemmatimonadaceae bacterium | reverse complement strand
GCCCCATCGCGTTGATGAAGTTCGTCTCGACGCGGTTGAAGTCATCCTCGGCCTGCGCGTACACGAGGCCGAAGACGGCGTCGGCGTCCGTTTTCCCGTGGATGTGCGGGATGCCCCAATCATCCCGGATGATGTTGACGTTCTGCGCCTGACGCTGCCAGCGATCGGCGTCTGGATGGGGCGGACGCGTCTCGGTGGTGCACGACGAGAGGAGGATCGCGACGGCGACGACGAGCTTCTTCATGAGTAGTACGCGCTCAGAGACGTGGCGTGTCGAGCCGAGGGCCGGACAGCGGCGCCGGACGCAGCGTGAGCCACGACGTCACGGCCGCAGGCGGCGTTCGGCAAAGGGCGGCTGATGGTCCGATTCGAGGAACGACACAATATCGGCCGCGGGACGCTCGGGCGGAACGAGCACCCGGCGGGCTTCGAACTCGAGGAACATCCCCACCCACGGAAATTCGTCGCGTGGCCGGGCGCGCGCGTAACGCTGCATGTCGGTTTCGACGACTCCCGGCTCGTAGCTCAGGATCGCGGCGTCGGCGCGTCTATGTGATGCTGAGTCCGAGGTCCACTCGCTCGCGAGCGACATCCCGGCGAGGCGCAGCGCGGCCTTACCGCTCCCGTACGCCGCTAGTCCCGGGAACCCCGTCGTCGCCGCGCCGGAAGAGACATTCACGATGCGGAGGGCGGCATCCGGCGGCGTGAGCCTCGCGAAGAGCCCCATGAGCCAGATCGGCGCGATGGCGTTGACTGCGTAGATGCGCGCCAGGTCCTTCGGCTGAAGTCGATCGAGGGGCATGAGCCCGTCGGGAACGGCGGCGTTGTTCACGAGCCCCGCCCGCGTGGGGTTGCCTTCACTCACGAACCCCTTGATCTCGGTCTCGAGCACCGAGGGATTGCCGGTGACCTGGGCAAGGTCGTACGAGACGTGGCGGTAGGCCGTGTGCGAGATGGTCGGCGGCCGGCGCGCGATGCCGATGACCTTCCACTCGCGATCGAGCAAGCGCTGGGCAACCGCCTCACCAATGCCCGCGCTGGTGCCAGTGATCAATGCCACTCGTGCCATAAACAGCGGAGTTGAGCGGTTTAGCCGTAAAGACGGATCGTCGGACGGGCGGCGAGCAAGGTCAGACACTCGAGGGTCAACCGCGCGCGACGGACGCGCACGGGGGCGAATCGGTCGAGCTTCCGGTAGCCGATCGTCGTCCCCACGGCGAGCTCCTGCATCCCCGTTACCCCTCCCTCGAGACGGTAGCCCGAGACGACCTGGCCCGTCGCGATATCCTCGGCCAGGTCGGCGATCGAAATGGTCTGGACCCGCCCGAGATCGATCTCGCACACCGGCTTCGTCGTGTTGAACTCGCGCCAACGGGGCCGAGCACGGGCGGCGACGTCCCCGCTCAGCATGCGCGAGAGTCGGCGCCGCATCTGCGTCACGCGCGACACGTCGACGTCGTGGAGCAGTCCGGCGCGCGTAGGCGGGACGTTGAGCAATAGCTTCGAGTTGCGGCCCACCGAGGTGAAGTAGAGGTCGACCAGCTGGTCCACGGTCTTGACCTTGTCGTCCTCGGCCGGATGGTAGAACCACCCGGGACGAATCGAGACGTCGGTCTCGCCCGGGCGCCACACGCTTCCCCTGGGGTCTCCGTTCTGCAGCGCCGCGACGATGTGCGGGCCGTCGGCGCCGGGGTACGGCACCGCCGCGGGGTCCATGGTCGACCAGTTCGTGTCGCCCGCGACGCCGCGTTCGTTGCCGATCCACCGCACGTCGGGGCCGGCGTCCGAGAAGATGACCGTCTCGGGCTGCAACTTCTTGACGTGCGCGAAGAAGCGCGGCCAGTCGTAGACCTGCTTCTTCCCGTTAGGCCCCTCGCCGTTGGCGCCATCGAACCAGACCTCGTCCACGCGCCCGTATCGCGTGAGCAGCTCCGTGAGCTGGTCGCAGAAGAGATCGTTGTAGCGTTCGGAATCGCCGTACACCGGCGAGTTGCGGTCCCACGGCGAGCAGTAGAGCCCGACCTTCAAGCGCTCCGCCCGGCATGCGTCGA
>DASURJ010000633.1:0-4608 GCA_036280115.1 Gemmatimonadaceae bacterium | reverse complement strand
TCAAGGTGCTGGCCGACCCCCGGCGGATCCGGATCCTCGAGCTGCTCGGCGATGAGGAACGCACCACCAAGCAGATCGCGGAGATCCTCGGCGAACCCCCGACGCGGCTCTACCATCACGTGGCCGCCCTCGAGCGCGTGGGCCTGATCCGCCTGTCGCGCACGCGCCAGAGCCGCGGGGCGGTCGAGAAATACTACGTGCCGGTCGCCAAGGCCATCAGCGCCGACCCCAAGCTCTTCGCGTCGCGCCGCGGCACGCAGGCTGCCCAGGCCGCCGGCACCGTTGCCTCCCGGATGTTGGACCTCACCGCCGAAGAACTCCGCGCCCTCCTGGCGCAGGGGGAGAGCCTGGAGAGCGTGGAGCAGCAGGGGATCCTCAGTTACCTGGAGGTGCGCGGCACCCCCAGGGAGATCGACGCGCTCCGGGCCAAGCTCAGCAAACTGATCGAGAGCCACACAGCGGCCAGGGGCGAGAGCCGCCGCACGGACACGGCCTACCGCCTCACCATTGCCTTCTTTCCCCTCGCGCGCCGGTCCTCGCCACCCCGATAATGCGGATGCCGAATCGAGATCGACGTTAGGCGCTCGGCGCCGCAGGCGTTCCCTGCGTGTCGTGACTCGAAGAATAGCCTCCGAGTCTCTCCTCCACACCGCGAAGGCGCTCCTCGATCCGCTGCTGGCTTTGTTTGATCTCGTCCAGCGATCGGAGCACGGAAAGCGCCACGAACACCAGGATGAGAGGGATGCCGATAACGAGGATCTCCATGGTCGCGGTGCCGGAGGCAGATGGATATCGGTGCCCGACCTACCGATCGTCAGGCCGCGTGTGCAGCCGCTGAACGTATCGGCAGCCTGACGGACCTCACAAGAGCCCGTGGACTCGAATGACCTCCTCGTGGTCGTCGTGAACCGTTCCTTCACTCATCGACGCTGCGGAATGTCTGGGCGGTCGGCGACTGCGCGAGCATCACGGATCGAGCCACCGGTGAGATGTATCCGCCGGCTGCGCAACATGCCTTGCGCGTGGGGCGCACGTCGCGCGGAACATCGTCGCCGAGCTCTCGGGCGCGGCAATGCGCCCTTTTCGATCTCCACGATCGGTCTGCTCGCGGCGATCGGCCGCCGCACGGGGGTTGTGAATATCCTCGGGCTCGAGTGCTCCCGGGCGCCCTGCGGGAACCATTTCGGCTGCGGCGCGCATCTAGCCATCGCACGCAGCCCCGCATCCCGCACCTAACGCACATACAACGATTACAGGAGATATCCAGTGAAGACACGCACCGCTTTCATCGGCCTCGCGATCGTGGTCGTCGCCGGCGGCTGGTACGCCTTCCGCCCGGAGCGGCTGTTCGTCGACACGACCGTCAACGAGTCGCTCGGCTCCGTCACGGCCGCGGAGACCGCCCCTGTGACGCTCGCGACCGGCATGTTCCACAGCAACGCTCACGCGACGAAGGGCACGGCGACCGTGCTCGATGTGGGCGGCGGGCGCCGCATCCTCCGCCTCACGGACTTCGCGACCTCGAACGGCCCCGACGTGCGGGTCTACCTCGTTGCCGCGGCAGACGTGCAGGACGACGCGACGGTCAAGACGGCGGGCTTCGTGGAGCTCGGCCCGATGAAGGGAAACATCGGCGATCAGAACTACGAGATCCCCGCCACCGTCGACGCCGACCAGTACCGCACCGTCACCATCTGGTGCAAGCGATTCTCGGTCAACTTCGGCAGTGCGCCGCTCGCGAAGTCCTGAGGCCGCGCGTGTTCCGACCGATTCGCCCACGCCGGTAGAATCCTCGAAGTCCACACGGGGCCGGCCGCCGCCGGTCCCGTCGTCACGCCTAACGCCCGTGCAGGAGGCATGGCCATGCTGGACATCCAGCATACGACGTCTTCGCGTTCAGCGCTCCTCGCCGCCGAGTTGCGTGACGCGCTCGGACGCCGGCAGAAGGAGCTCCCCGCCCGCTGGCTCGCGATGAGCGAAGCGATCTCGGCATCAGCGGCTGGCTCCACGGGGTCGCCCGCCGCTGACGCGGAGACACAGCTCGGCCGAGCCGCGCTCGACGGGTGCCTCCAGGATCTGAGCGCGCGCGGCGTCGTCTGCGTTCATCCGAGTATCGCGCCCGCAACGGCGAGCGTCCTGAACGCCCTGGCCGCCCGCGCGACGCCGGCAGCGATCGTCGTCGTCGAATGGAGCTCAGCCACCGCTCGGCGGATGGCGCGGTTTCTCGCCGCGACCGCACACGACAGGGCTCCGCTCGTGACGGCGATCGACGCCGACTGCACCCTGGCCCTGCCACTCCCCGAGTCGTTCCCCTTACCGCGACTCTACCTTTGCCTTGGCAACGTCGTCGGTGCTCTCCCGGCGGTTGGCGCCGTTCGGATGCTGAGGGTCCTCCGGACGACGATGGCCCCCGGTGACGCCATGCTCCTGGCAGTCTCCATCGCCGCGCCGGAGACCGCCAGGGCGCTTTCGGCAGCGGCCAATCCTGCGCCGCACCTTGGCGCGCTTGCCTCCATCAACGCGGTGTTCGGCGCGACACTCGACCCTCGCCGTTTCGAGTGCGAATCGCGGTACGACCCCGAGAATCGACGCGTCGAGACGCATCTCGTCGCCACGCGGGCGCTCGTCGTCGAGATCCCGGGGGTCTGCGACATCCGCGTCGGCAAGGGCGAATCCATCAGGACGGCGGTGAGCTGCACCTTCGACCGCCCGCGACTCACCGGCATGCTCGGCGCTGTGGGGCTGTCAATCCGCTGGTGGGAGCAGGCGGAGGACGGCCGCACCGCCGTTGCCGTGGCGGGCCCGTCAACATAGCGCCCGCGGGGAGGATGGAACTCGATCTCCATTCCCGGCATTATCGTCTCCGGCACGAGCTCGTAGCGGTCCGCTACCCTTCCCCTCTCGGAGCACAGCCCTGGTCCATGCCGGACATGTCTGAGCGAGCAGACGGCGTGATGGAGCGACGGGCGAGCGGCGTCTCCGCCGCTCCGCCAGGCGTGTTAGGCGCCGATGAGTTTCAGGCGCTGCTGGTCGAGGTGCTACCCACCGCGTACGGGTACGCGCTTCGCCTGACGCAGAATGGTGCGGATGCCGAGGACCTCGTTCAGGACGCGGCGCTGCGCGCATTCCGGGCAATGGAAACGTTCGAGCGCGGGACGAACTTCAAGGCGTGGGTCTTCCGCATTCTGACGCGATGTTTCTGGGCGGACCACCGGCGACGGCAGCGTCGTCCCAACACGGTCGATTTCGATGACACCCCGGACCTCTACCTCTTCGCCCGATCGGCCGAGCATGGGCTACCATGGCAGGGAGAGGATCCCGCACACACGCTCATCGATCGACTGGGCACCGAGCGTGTCTCCGAGGCCATCGGCCAGCTGCCCGAGGAGTACGGTGTGGTGTGCACCCTCTATTTCATGGAGGACTTCGCTTACCACGAGATCGCCGAGGTGCTCGAGGTGCCCGTGGGCACGGTCCGCTCGCGCCTCCATCGCGGTCGGAAGATGCTGCAGAAGTCACTCTGGAGCATGGCCGAGGAGGCTGGAATCGTGACGGAGATCGCGCGAGAGCGGGAGGTCGGACAATGACGCACCTCAGCCGATACACCTGTGAGGAGGCATTCCGCCGTCTCGACGACTACCTCGATCGCGAGCTCTCGGAGCAGGAGATGGTGCTCGTTCGCGAGCACCTCGAGATCTGCGCGGGGTGTGCGCGGGAGTTCGAGTTCGAGTCGAGCCTGCTGCGCGGTGTGCGAGACAAGCTTCGCCAGATCGAGCTGCCGCCGTCGCTCCAGGCACGGATACTCAGCGTCCTTAGTGAGGACGGCCAGAACTAAATTGGAAGAGCGCTGGTGGCTGTTAGCTGGCACTGGTTGCTGCGGGGTAACGGCCGCTCGGGACGCCACCGTCCCTGCAGGCAGTTCACCCCGCAGCTACCAGCACCAGCTAACAGCGACCAGCGTAGTTCGTGTAGTCCCGCAGCAACCAGTTCCAACTGACAGCGCTAACAGCTCCCAGCGCCGTTCGATAGCCTTCTCAGCACCGAGAGCTCTTTCGGCTCGATCCCACAATGAGCCAGGAACTCGTCGGGCAGCACGGCGATCGCGCTTCGCAACGATGTCAGATCGATCGCTGACGGATTCCCGTAGCGGAGGCAATCGAAGCCGCGGGCCTGATCCAGCCCAGCGCAGCGGGCGAGCGACGTCTTCGACCAGAGCGACCCGCTGAAGTCGGCGCCGGCGAGCCGCGCGCCGTTGAGTGACGCGAGGGATAGGTCCGCTCCTTCGAGGCTTGCGCCCTCGAGATTCACGCCCGTCAGCGACGCGCCCACGAGCGACGCGTGGGCGAGGCGAGCGCCTGCAAGGTTCGCGGACATGAAGCACGCGTCATTCAACTCCGCCCCCGTCAGGTCGGCGTGGGAGAGGTTGCACCGCGTCAGATCCGCGCGCCTGAGGATCGCGTTCGCGAACGTCGTCCCGTTCAGGTCCGAGTTCTTGAGCGTGACACGCGTCAGGTCCGCGCCGCGGAAGTCGATGCCCACGACGCCCGTATAGGGCTTGTTCGTTGCCTGGATTCGCGCGTCGTCGAGGCGCGCACGGACGAACGTCGC
>DASURJ010000632.1:0-2032 GCA_036280115.1 Gemmatimonadaceae bacterium | reverse complement strand
AGCTGGCGACGTTCGCGGCGGAAACGGGCGCGGACGTCGTTGCCGTGGGCCCGCACGGCGATCGGCCGCGTCCATGGAAGATGCTGGGCACGACCGCCGAGCGCCTCGTACGGGCGGCCGCGCCGGCGGCGCTCGTGGTCGCGAATCCCGGGGGCACACCACGCCGGATCCTGGTGGCGGTGGACGACGCGCCCATCACGCTGACGGTGCTCTCGTGGGTGCAGGGATTGGCGGACACGTTAGGCGCCGACGTGACGGCGCTGCACGTGCTGGAGCACAGGGCTGCACGGTACGTCCCGTCCGTGACGGTCGCGGGCGGGCGCCCTGACGGTCCCGCGCCGAATGACACGGACTTGCGTCGTGCCGCGTCGCGATGGCTCGAGGCGCTCGCGGCCACGAGCCTGGGCGCCGGGCGCGCGGCGACGGTCGTGGCAACTGGGAACGCCGGCGACGCGATCCTCGAGACGGCCGGCACGGTGGATGCCCACCTCATTGTCATCGGCCGGCGAGGAAGCGGCACACGCATCCCGGCGGTCACCGGCAGTACTGTGAGTACGGTGTTGCACGGCGCACCTTGCCCGGTGCTCGTGATCACAGAGGATCCAGACGTCTGGACGGACAGCTCGGTGGAGGCATAGGACGCGATGAAACTCGAGCGGGTAGTCATCGGCACCGACTTCTCGGCGCCATCGATCGACGCGGCACAATGGGTCGCCCGCCATTTCGCGCGCGGCGCCGAGCTGGTGCTGGCGCATGTGATCGCGATCCCCGAGGCGCCACCGATCATGCGCGGCAAGCTTCCGCGCCGCGATCTGCTTGTGGACACGGTGCGCGAGGGCGCCGAGAAGCGGCTCAAGGAGATCAGTCTGTCACTCGCGGCCGAACGGGTGTGGCTGGAAATCCGCGAGGGGCAACCGGTGGAGGGCCTAACGACGATCGCGGATGCGTACGCGGCCGACGTCGTCGTGTCCGGTGCTCACGGTGAGCGCTCGCCGCGACACGAGCGGCTCGGGAGCACTGCGGAGCATCTAGTGCGTGCGTCCACGCGCCCGGTACTGCTCGTGCCCGGTCCGCGGGAAAGGGCGGTGTCGCATATCCTCATCGCCCTGGATAAGCCTGGCGCCGCGCCGCACGCGCTGCAGTGGGCGAGTCTGTTGAGTGCGCGTTACGAGGCGAACGTCACGCTCATGCACGTCGTGACGTCCGGCGTCGCGGGTGGAGCGCTCGCGGCCGCCGCGGTGGTGGCCGGCGCGGTTCCGGTGGATCTCCGCGCGCAACGGGCACTCGCGGAGGATCGCGGCCAGTGGCTGCAGCTCGCCGTCGATGCGGGCATCCCGAGCGAGCGGGCGAGCAGTGAAGTCGCGTCTGGTGTGCCGGCCATCGAGATCCTGCGCGCAACCGAACGCCTGCAGGCGGACCTCGTCGTCATGGGACGGCACGGCACCGGCACGGTGCGGCGCGCCGTCCTTGGCAGCGTGGTCGACGGCGTGCTCCGCGGCGCGACATGTCCGGTACTCGTGGTGCCGGAGTGATGTAGCGATTGGACGTCACACCCTTCGCCGGTAAGGACCGGATTGTGCAGCCGTGGGCGCTGCTCACGCCGGTTCGGTACCCGACTCAGGAGGCCCTATGGCGACGGTGAAAGATCCCGTATGCGGGATGATGATCGACAGCGAGTCAGCGGAGGCTCGCCGGGAGGTTGCCGGGCAAACGTACTACTTCTGCTCTTCGGCGTGCGCGACGAAGTTCGACGAGGCCCCGGATCGTTACGCGACTGCGGCGAGCACGGCGGACGAGTCCGCTGACGAGTCCCTCGAGCAGCACGAGCCACCGTTCACCACGCGTCGTGGCTTCACCGCGCCGAAGTTCGGCGCGGCAGGCAGTGGCGGTCTCGAGTACGAGCTTCCCCCCGAAGCCCACGACAAGTAGCGCCCACTGTCGCGCCCGCGCACCACGACAACGCAGCCAACACCAACCGGAAGCCTCGCGGATGGCGCCGCCATCCGCGGGGCTTCCCGCGTCGCGTTACCGA
>DASURJ010000631.1:0-2506 GCA_036280115.1 Gemmatimonadaceae bacterium | reverse complement strand
GATGCACGGCGGAAGGCGGATCGCTTCACGACGGAGATGCTGGCGCGGTACGGGCGCGCGCTCGGGCTCGCACTGTTCGACCCGGAGTTCTATCGCGGGCCAGGCGTCCTGACGCGATCGAACCCGTGGTTTCTCCCAGCGGGTCCGGCATTGACGCTGACCGAGGCACGCGCCAGGCTCGGCCTCGAGCCGGCATAGTACGCGATGGTGCGGGAGCGCGCTCTGAGACGCGGCATTAGGCGACCGCCTCAGCCGGCGCCTAACGTCACTCGGCCTGAAGCGCCGTCTTGGGATCGACCCCAGCCGCACGCAGCGCCGGGACCCAACTCGCCACGATCGCCACGCCGACGAGCACCGCACCGACCGTCGCGAACACCGCCACATCACGCGGAGACTGATCGAACAGCAACGGACCGATCCACGGCCCGGCCGCGAGAGCGATGACGCTGCCGATCGCGACGCCGGCCGCTACGAAGCGCACGCTCTGAGAGTCCGACGGCCGCGAGCACGAGGGCGAGCACACCGAACGCGCTGAAGAGCGTTGCGCCAACGACCCAGGCACGCATCGTCGCGCCGACAATGTTCGCCATCGGAGTCACCGTGACGAACGCCGCGCCCGGCATCTCGCGCTGCAGCGCGCGGCGGAGAGCCTCCGCGACGCTGCTCGCGCTGCCACGCACACGCACGAAGAGACCGCCGTCGTGTGGCCTCCACTGCAGCGCCGGCATGTAGTAACAACACGGTGTTCATGGGGATGTGGTCGTCAGCGTGCATGGCGGCGCCGGAGCGCGAACTCTTCTTCCGGTGAGAGGATCAGGCGGTGGCGTCCGATGAACGCGAAGTACGCCACGAACACACTGAACCAGACCGCGACTCCCACGATGCCCGCGCGGTACGTGGCGTCACCGGCGAGCTGGAAGGCCATCGTGGCAACCGCGATCACAATGGTGGCCAGTGCGCCAGGAATCCCGACGGGATTGACGAACGGACGCGCGATGTCGCCGTGACGGCGGCGCAGCAGAATGAAGCTCACGGCCTGCGCGACGTAACTGAGCATCGCGCCGAACACCGCCATGTTGAGCAGCGTGAATCCGATCACGGCCCCACGCCGCTCGGTTCCGGCGAGGAACCAGGTCACCAGAATGACCGCGAGCCCCAGCAGCGTTCCCGTGATCATGGCGACGTGGGGCGTCTTGTGCGTGCCGTGCGTGACGCTCAACGCAGTCGGGAAGTATCCCGCTCGACTGAGCGAGAAGATCTGACGTCCGCTCGCGAAGATGATCGTGTGAAAGGACGCGATGAGCCCGAGCACCGCCACCGCGGCGAGCGCTCCGGCCAGCCCTTCGCCGAACATCGCCCTGAACCCGTCGAGCAGCGGCTCGCCCGACGAGCCGAGGGCGAAGGAGCCGATGCCTGGCAGCGATGGATTCAGGGTCAGCACCGCGAGCGCCGAGATCACCAGCGTCAGGAACCCGGCGATGATGCCGCGCGGCATGTCGCGGCTCGGGTCGATCGATTCCTCTGCCGCGAGCGGCAGCTGCTCGATCGCGAGAAACAGCCACACGGCGAACGGCATCGAGGCGAAGGCACCCGCCCACCCGTTAGGCAGCAACGGACCGCGGCCCTCCGGCAGGTGCCGGCCGCCCGCGCCGATGTCGAGCGCCCACCGCGCGAAGTCGATGCGCGGGATGGCCGCGATCCAGAACACCAGGAGACACCCCAGGGCGAGCAGCGTGACGATGACGGTGACGCGAAAGCTCAGGGCGACGCCGCGGATGTTCAGCGTCAGGAACAGCGCGTAGGCGGCGATCCACCAGAGCGGCTGCCAGGCGTCCGGGGTCCCGAACAGCCGGGTGAGGTAGGTGCCGATGAAGAACACGATCACCGCCGGTGTGAGCACGTACTCCACATTCTCGGCCAGCCCGGTCAGAAATCCGCCCCACGGACCCATGGCGGTCCGCGCGAACGAATACGCCGCGCCGGTGTGGGGCAGGGCAGCGCCCATCTCGGCGATGGCGAAGGTGAGGCCGAGGTACATGACGCCGACGATGATCGTGGCTATCAGCATACCGCCCCATCCGCCCTGCAGCAGGCCGCCGTTCCATCCGGAGAAGTGACCCGAGATGACGGCGCCCACGCCGAGCGCCCAGAGGTGCCAGACGTTGGCGTGGCGCGTGAGTGCGCGACGGCTGAAGTACGCGGCGTCGCGCGCGGAATACCGCACGCCGCCAACATTCCTGGGAGGGTTCTGCTCTGTCACGCGGTGTGTGACGTATCACGTGTTGTCAGCGAGGTCGCCACTTTCCATTCTCGAACGCCTTCGTCCGCGCGGATACCGAATCCATTGCGCGTCTGTACGCCGCGCTATCGGCCGACTGGGCGAGCTCCTGAAACGCCCTTTCTTTGGAGAATGCGGTGGCGATGCGCTGGAGCGCGAAGATCCCCCAGAACGCCGACCGATAGTCCCGCGCGACGAACGTGACCGTGTCGCCACGCTTTTCAATAC
>DASURJ010000630.1:0-10992 GCA_036280115.1 Gemmatimonadaceae bacterium | reverse complement strand
GACGCGAGCTGACTCCGACCCCGATTCTTAGCGAATCCCCCCCGCGTTGACGGCCGGCTCGCCGTTCTGCCACGCGAACGTCGGCAGCTTCCGCTTCCGCGGCCACACCTCGTCGAGCGTGTTGCCGTCGTAGAGCCGGCCGTTCTTCATCACGAAGCTGATCGTGTTCGTGTTGCGGATGTCCTCGAGCGGGTTCCTGTCCATCACCACGAGGTCCGCCAGCTTGCCGGCCTCGATGCTCCCGACGTCGTTACCGAACCCAATGCCCTCTGCACCCATGATGGTCGCCGTGCGAAGCACGTCGTGGTTCGACATCCCGCCCGACGCCATCGACCACACCTCCCAGTGGTAGCCCAGTCCTTGGAGCTGGCCGTGTGACCCGATGCCGACGCGACCGCCCGCGCCCACGAGGTCCTTCGCGAACTCGGCGAGCTTCGGGAAGTTGTACTCCTCCTTCAGGAACCAGCCGCCCGGGCCCGGGCTGCTTCCGCCCGCGCCCGTGCCGCGCCGGCGCGTCTTCGAGTCGAACTCCGCCTCCGGCGTGAAGCGGCGCAGCTTCGCGTCGCCCGCCACGTTCTCCGTCGTGTAGTAGTAGTTCTCGCCGAACGGCCCGCCGTACGCGACGAGCAGCGTCGGGCTGTACGTGATCCCCGACTTCACGAACAGCTCGCGCACGTCCTTGAACAGCGGCGAGATCGGCAGCGCGTGCTCCAACCCCGAGTAGCCGTCGATCGCGTGCGTCATGTTCAGCTTGAAGTCGAGCCCGCCCTCGGTCGTCGGCATGAGCCCGAGCTCCTTCGCCGCCATGATCACCCACTGACGCTGCTGGCGGTTCCCCGTCATGTACATCTTGAGCGTCTTCGTGTCGTAATACGTGGCGTAGCGCCTGAGCACGTTCCGCGTGTGGTCGAGGTCGCGGAGCTGCTCGCCGACGAAGACGCCAGGGCCCGTGGAATAGATGCGGGGACCGAGCATGTCCCCGGTCTCGACGCGGTCCGCGTAGGTGAGCACGTCGGTCGACGCCGTCTGCGGGTCACGCGTCGTCGTGACACCGTACGCGAGATTCGTCAGGTACTGCCACACCTGTCCCGTGTGAATGCCGGGCACGAGCCACTGCGCGTGGTAGTGCGTGTCCACGAAGCCCGGAATGATCGTCTTCCCGGTCACGTCGATGGTCTCCGCACCCTGCGGGAGCTGGACCGATCCGCGCGCGCCGACCGCCTCGATCTTGTTGTTGCGGATGACGATGTCCGCGTTCTCGATCACCTCGTTGCCCTTCATCGTCACGACGCGTGCGCCGCGCAACACGGCGACGCCCTGCGGGATGTCGCGTGTGGCGGAGACGGTCACGCGCTTCTCGAACGGCTTGTAGCCCTTCCCCTCGAGCGAGTCGGCGGACGCCCCGGCGAGCGGACGCGCCGTGGAGTCGCGGCGTGCCCCTGCTGTGGTATCGCGCCGCTGGGCGCTGTCCGGTCTCGAACGCGCGACCTGTCTCAACGAATCGTCCACCTGCTTCGCGCGATCGAGATCGTAGACGACGTGCGCGTTGCCGATCGACCAGTGCACCTTCTTGCCGTCGCTGCTCCACGCCGGGAACTGACCCCCGATGTCGGTGAGCTTGCGAGCCGGAAACGCCGCGTTCGCCACGTTCGCCACCGAGACGGTTGGCGTCTGGCCGCCGACATACGGCACCGTGACGACGTACAGATCACTGCCGACCTGTGCGAGCGCGCGCTCGCCGGTCGGGGCGATCCGCACCGTGCCCGCCGGCGGAGGCTGCGGCCCCTGCTCGTTAGGCTCGGCGTGCAGGAACGTGCTCGGGTCGCGCATGCGCCCGAGCTCGTCCTCGATGCCGATCCCCGCCGGCAGCGGCCCCGTGACCTTGAGGTGCGACTTGATGTCGGTGCCGTCCCATCGCATCGACACGAGCCCGTCGGCGAAGCTGTAGGAGTAGATGCGCGTCGAGTCGCTCGTGACGAAGTGCGGCGAGTTTCTATTCCCGGTCGGCGAGATGACCGTTACGTCGCCGCCCGCCGCCGATACCCACACGAACTGGGCGCCGAGTCCGGCGCCGAAGCCGATGAGCTCCTGCATGTCGCGCGCGGCGGCGCGAATGGCGACGATGCGGGAGCCGGTGGGTGACCACGCGAGCTGCTGGTAGTATGCAGGCACGCGCGTGAGCTGCTGCGGCGCGGCGTTAGGCACGTCGGCGCGGACCTTGTAGATGTGTCCGCCCCGGTCATCCGACCAGGTGACGAACGCGATCCACCGGCCATCGGGAGACCAGACGGGCTGGTGCTCGCCGGCGTCGCTCACCCTCGAGACCCGGCGCGGCGTGCCGTCCGGCCAGTCCATCACCCATACGTGGTCGAGCGACGAGAACGCGAGCCGCTTCCCGTCGGGAGACGGGACCGCATCGCGAATCTGCTTCGCGGTGAACGTCGGCGCGACGTCGATCCGGTTGGTGAACTTCACCTCGGGCCCAATGTCGATGGCGACATCGGCCTCGAACGGGATCTTCGCCGGCGCGCTCTTGTCCAGCGGGACGCGCCAGATCTCGCCGCCGTACGAGACGACGATCGCGCGCGAATCCGGCGTGAAGCTGAAGCCCGGGTGGACGTCGAGCGGAGCCCGCGACTCCTGGTCGTCGCGCTGCACCGGGTACGCGAGCCAGTCCTCGGCGCCCGTTTCCATGTTGCGCGAGCGGAGTGCCGTCCCGGTCTTGTAGCGCGTGCCGTACACCATCCACTTGCCGTCCGGCGAGATCGCGGGGCGGAACGCCGAGCCCCCACGCGCCGACATGAGCGTCCGCGTGCCGGTCTCGCGGTCGTAGACCGCGAGCTGATACTGCGGAAGGATGGCGTTGTACGACCAGTCGCCCGTGCGCTGCGCGTACCAGATGTAGCGCTTGTCCGGACCGAACGCGGCGCCCGTCATCTTGAGCTGCGCGAGCTGCGGCCCACCGCCTGGCGCGGCCGGCGCGCCACTCACGAGCGCCTGGCCGGTACCGCCGTCCACGTGGTAGATCCACAGCTTCGCGGCGCCGCCCAGCCCGCCCGACTTCGACGCGATGATGTACTGGCCGTCGGGCGTCCACTCGGGCGACTGGTAGAGATTGTTGTTCCCCCTCGTCACCTGCGCGGTGTCCTTCCCGTCGAGCGAGAGCGTCCAGACGTTCTCTCCACCCGAGCGGTCGGAGACGAACACGACCTTCTTGCCGTCGGGGCTGAAGCGGGGCTGCGCGTCGTATGCCATGCCGCTCGTGAGCCGCGTCGCCTTGCCGCCCGCGATCGGCAACGTGTACAGGTCGCCAAGGAGGTCGAAGACGATCGCCTGGCCGTCGGGGCTCACATCGAGCGACAGCCACGACGCCTTGTCGGTCGTGAAGCTCACCTGGCGCCCTGCCGCGAGCGGCAGGTCCTTCTTCTTCGACGTGTCGCGCGCGGCGGCAGCGGCCGGCTGCGCCGAGGCAATCGGGGTGAGCACGCTGATCGCTGGCGTCGCGACGAGAAGCGACGCGGCGGCAACGGTGTGCGAGAGAAAAGCTCCCGTACGCGAGATCATTACTGCTCCGGAGTGTTGGTGGGACGAGATCCGGTCCCTCACGCGGGAGGCGCGAGGGTCACTATGGCGACGGCGGAGTGGCGTCGTCTAGTTGTTCGGGGTGACTCGATCGGGCAGGCGAACTTGCCGGCGACCGCCCGGAATAGTCGCGCTCGGGCATCGTGCCGGCAACGGGGTGACGATCCTCGACATGATCGATGATTTTCGCTGGAAGGCCGCCTGGAGTGTCAGGGAAGAAGTCGAAACCCTTCGGCGGTGAAATCCGGGTCGAGCCCCAACACGTCGGTCAGACCTTCGGTGTCCATGACGACGAAACTGACGACATCCACGAGGCTCACCTGTCGTTTGTCTAGCCGGAAGAGCCGCTCGACCGAACGGCGATGGAGCTCGCTCGAGACCCAGTGAACGGTGACGAGCGGAAGGATTCGCTCTTCAAGATCGCGCACCGGCGGCAGCCCGATGCGGTGCTGCAGGAGGGCAACGGTCTCGACCACCACGTAGTTCGTCGTGACCATCTTTCGTCCGCGCTCCGCCGCTACCCGGAAAGCATCGAGCACGGCGCGATGATCGCGCTCGGTTCCCACGAGCAGCGCGTAGAACGCGGAGGTGTCGACGAACAGGCTCACCGTCGATAGGCGTGGTGCAGGTGTTCGTCATGCTCGCGGGCGACATTGGTCGCGCCTTCCGGATCCTGGTACGTGCCGGCGACCTGGAGCGCCTCTCGAACGAGGGCGGCGCGCGCGGGCGCGCCCCGGTCGGCCGCGAGCTGTCCCTCGACGCAGCGGCGAACGGCTTCGGACAGTGAGATGCCGCGCTGCTGAGCCCACCGCTTCAGCCGGCGATACTGGTCGGGGGTCAGCTGAATTTGAGTCCGCACCATGATGTAATCATAATAATGTAATGGTGCGTATGCGAGCCCGATCGTATTCGGAGTCTGGCTGCGTCTCGCCCACTGGGAGGACGGATCGTCGTTTCTACCCGGCCCCGACCGGAGGCAAACGACGCCGGCGCAATGACGACTTCGTCCGGGAACAACCCTGATCTTCAGGATGCCTTTGCCCGGAACGGCCCGGCGGATCAGCTTCGTGCCGCGGTGGGAGACCGGTATCGCATCGAGCGCCAATGGTGGCCGCGCCGCGTTCTACTTCCGCCTGCGCCTGCCGGACGCGGTCACACCGTAGCGTCATGCCGCTGACGCAACTGCCCCAGCAGCGCGTCCGTCGCCGCCAGGTACTCCTCGATGTCGAAGCGCTCCGGATCGATCATCGACTGAATGGCGCAGCCGTTGATGAAGCTCACCGCGACCGCTGCGAGCCCCGCTGCCGACACGTGCGCGAAGCGCTCCGGCTCCGACCGCAACACGTCGTCGGCCATCGGGCGGAATGCGTCGCGGTACCGACCGAGCTCAGCGCGCATCCTCGAGCGGATCCCGGGGTCCCGAATCCCTTTCGACCAGAAGTCGAAGAACACGCGAATCCGTCGCGGTTCGCTCGAGAGTCGGAGCATCTCCGTGTCGAGCAACGCATGCAACCGGTCGAGTGGCTGCGGAATACGCGCGATCTCGTCGGTGATGTGCAGGACCGTCGTGGTCGCGAGCAGCCAGTCGAGGAGGGCCAGCACGAGCTGTTCCTTCGTCTTGAAATGAAACAGCACCAGGCCGTGACTGATGCCGGCCCTCCGCGCGATATCGCGAACGGTGAGTGCATCGAGTCCCTTGGCGGCGGCGACGGCGTACGCCGCCTTGATGATCTGCTCGCGACGAACAGGTTCGGCAACGCGGCTCCCGGGCACCGGGCTCTCCTCGGTATCGCGCAGCGTTAGGCGATGCGGCCCAGCAGCCGCAGGAGCCCGTCCAGCACCGTCAGCGGGTGCGGAGGACAACCAGGAATCCAGAGGTCCACCGGAATACTCGCTGGCACACCTCCGATTTCCGGGCTCCCACGGAACGGACCACCGCTCGAGGCGCACGCACCCACCGCGATCACGAGCCGCGGGTCAGGGAGAGCGTCGTATGTGCGCTCCAGCGCGTCCCGCATGTTCACGTTCACAGCGCCGGTGATGACGATGCCATCCGCATGACGGGGGGACGCGACGAATTGCACGCCGAATCGCGCCATGTCGAACACGACGTTCCCTAACGCATTGAGCTCCGCCTCGCACCCACCGCAGCTCCCCGCAACCACGGACCGCAGCCGCAACGAGCGGCCGAACAGCGCTCGCATGCGCGCCTCGAGCGCCGTCGCGAGCCGCGGCTCGCCGTTAGGCGTCACCAGGCCATCACGAGTCGAGCTGGCCATCCGGTGATCGGACGTAAACCGCACGCCGCAACCGGCGCGGCCGGTCGCCTCTTCCGGCGAGAAGAGGCACGCGCCGAGATCGAGTACGGCGTTGCCATCGCGCCCGGCACGGACGAGGGCCGTCGGGGCGTCTTCCCGGCAATCCGGACAGGGATCGCCCGTGCAGTCATGGCACGTGAGCTCCGGTCGGCCGCGAAAGCGCTCCGGAAACTCGACGGCGCCCTTCGGAAAGGACGACGTCTGCGTCCCCTGCGCGAGGCGGTTACGAAGCAGCTCGAGCACCGTGACGCCTCGGTTCAGAGATCGTGACCGGCATACGAGAGGTTGAAGCTCTTGTTGCAGAGCGGGAAATCAGAGATCTGGTTCCCCGGCATCGCCAGGGCGAGCGCATCCCAGTTGTGAAACGACGGGTCGATCACCTTGTGTCGCCGTATGCGACCCGCGTCATCGGTGACCACCGCGTGCACGACCTCGCCACGCCACCCCTCCTCGAGCGCGACGACGAGCTCGCCGGGCCGCAGCACCTCACACGGCTCACGCAGCGACCCTCGCGGCAGCGCCGCTGCCTGCTCTCGCACGAACTCGAGCGAGCGCTGGATCTCAATGCGCCTCACGAGCGCCCGCGCGAATACATCGCCCGCCCACGCAGTGGCAACAGCGATCTGGGCGAATCGGAAGACACCGTACGGATGGTCGTGCCTGACGTCGCGGTGAACGTCGCACGCACGCGCGACCAGACCAACATACCCGCGTTCCAGTACGGTATCCCGCTCCACGGCGCCGACCGCCTCCAGCCGCGACTGCACGGACGCCGTTCCGAAGAAGAGCTCCATCACGGGCCGCAGTTCTTCCTCGAGCCGAGTCACGCGCGTGATGATCTCGTCGGCCATCGCACCCGGAATATCGAACGCAACGCCGCCCGGCCTCACAAGACCACGTCCGTAACGATTGCCCGACAGCGTCATCAACAGGTTGAGGCATTCGCCACGCAGGCGACCGAAATACGCCCCGGCTGGCTGATACGCGACATCGCTCGCGATGGCGCCAAGATCGCCGATGTGGTTTGCGAGGCGCTCCAACTCGAGCGCGATCCCCCGTATGCTTTGCGCAAGGGCGCTCTTGTGACTGCGCGCGAGGGCCTCGATGGCACCGCAGTACGCGCTCGCATGCGCCACCACCGTGTCGCCTGCTATCGACTCGGCCACGAGCGCTGCACGCGGCCGGTCGAGCGTCTCGAGCAGCCGCTCGACTCCGCGGTGCTGGTACCCAAGCACGATCTCGAGCGAGAGCACACGTTCGCCGTACGCCTGAAACCGGAAGTGACCCGGCTCGATGATTCCCGCGTGAACGGGGCCGACGGCCACCTCGTGTACTTCCTCACCCTCGATGTGGTGGAATGGGTAGGCCTCCCGATCGCGCAGGTCGTGGCGCCACGACGCCGGAGCATGATCCGGCGGATGACGTCGCAGCGGCTTGAGCCACGGGTGTCCCTCCGGCATCACCCCGCACTGCTCGGCCATCTCTCGCTCGAACAGCGATGCCTGCGGGCAGTCGGCGCTAAGTGACGGATACCGCTGGCCGACCAGCGTCGAGAACGAGGCGAGATGTCCGCGCTCGTCGTCGGCGAGGACCGCCACCACGCGAAGCTGACGATCATCCTCCGGCATGCCGAACAACGCGACGATGCGCCATCCGGCATTGACATCAGCAATGACCGTCGACCGAAACTCCTCCACGGACACCGTGTTCACATCGCCCAGGCGGATGGCTCGCCGGTTGCCTAGCATCGCCCGCCCAGCAACGCGCGCCGTCATGGCGCGTGTCCCCCGAGCACGACAGCGGCGCTCGCGAGCGCACCAGCCAGCGGCGACGGAATGTAGACGCCTAACAAGAGCACCAGCGCGGCCAGGGCGGCCGGGGCGACCACGAGCCACGGCCGTTCGCGGGTACCTGCCTCGTTCCGGCCGCCCGCACTCTCCTGGGTCGACGATCCAAACGCAATCTCGAGAATCAGCGCCGCGATGCCGACGAAGATGACAACGAGAAAGAGAATCGTCACCGCGGCGATCCAGTGGTGACCGGTCGCGAACGCCGCAGTCAGGATGGTGTATTCACTGAGAAATAAGGCGAACGGTGGCGACCCGGTGACGGCGAACAATCCCACGATGAGGATAGCCGCCGTCACCGGAAGCGTGTGGCGCAGCCCGCGAATCTCGCTCGCGGTGGACTTACCGGTCGCCAACACGACGTTGCCCACGGCAAGGAACATGAACCCCTTGGCGAGCCCGTTGCTCAACGTGTGCAGCACCACGCCGTACGCGCCGGCACCGCCGAGGCCGAGCCCGAGAACGAGGAGCCCCATGTGCTCGACACTCGAGTACGCGAGTAGGCGCCTGACATCACGCTGGCCAACGATGAACGCGGCGGCGATGGCCAGCGACACGACACCAAAACCAAGGAGGACCGGACGCACGAACGCGTCGAGCCCGGCGGCAAAGCAGATGCTCGTCACGCGCGCCACGCCGAGGAATGCGCAGCTCGTCAGCGCGCCCGCCATGAGTCCCGCAACGAGGCTCGGAGCTTCGCTATAGGTGTCGGGCTTCCAGGAATGCATCGGCGCCAGCCCCATCTTCGTGCCGAAGCCGATAGCGAGGAACACGAATGCCATCCGCAACCACGCTGGATCGAGCAGACGCGCCTGCGCGATCATGTCGTCCAACACGAGCGGTCGCCCTGCCGCGAATGGCTGTGCCGTCGCGAGCAGGAACGTCCCGAACAACGCGAATGCGATCCCGACCGACGAGAGCACGAGGTACTTCCACACGGCTTCGAGCGACCGCTTGTCCCGACGGTCGAACACGAGCGGCGCGACGGCAAGCGTCGTCGTCTCCATCCCGATCCAGAGCAGCGCCAGGTGATGGCTGAGGGCGACGAGTGTTGCCGCCGCGAGAAACGCCAGCAGGCAGCTCACGAACGCGCGCCCACCGCGAGGCCGGCGCCCCGCGTCCGCTCGCAGATAGCCGACCGCGTAGTGCGCCACGGCGAGAAACAGCACGCTGATCAGCGTGAGGACGACGAGGCCGAGCGGGTCGACAACGAGCCAGCCACCGGCCGCACGGAGCGTGGGCTGCGTCCACACGACGCCCACCAGCGTCGCGTGCACCATCGCAACAATCATGAGCAGTGCGGATCGCACCCGTGGGCTCCGAATCGGATACGCCACCGCCGCGCCGAACGCCGGCGCACCGACGAGCACCAGCAGCGTGACAGAGGCCGTCACTCGCGCAGCTCCGTCAGGTTCGTGGCCGAGATCGAATCGAACTCGCGATTGATGTGGAACACCACGATCCCCATGATGAACACGCCGACGAACACGTCGAGCAGCACGCCCAGCTCGACCAGGAACGGGACCCGCTCGAGCTGCGTGAGCCCAAACAGGTAGATCCCGTTCTCGAGCATCAGATAGCCGACCACTTGCGTCAGCGCCTTCGTCCGCGTGATCAGCACAACGAGACCGATGATCACGGTGACGAGCGCCGCGGGAATCAGTAGCCCGGAATGGCCACCCGGCACGGGCACCTCGTTCGCGATGACGAACGACGCGGCGAGCGCAACGACGCCGAGCATGAGCGACGCCATGTACCCGACGAGCGGCTCGACCTCCCGCCTCACCGACGCTTCGCGAATGGCCCAGCGCAGAAAGGCCGGCAGCGCAATTGCCTTCACGAGGATGGTGCCCGCCGCCAACGCGAGTATGTGCAGAGAGGTCGACGCGAACAGCAGCGGCGGCAACAGCCCGAGCAGTAACCCCTGCAGCGCGACTGTGCGAATACACGCGCTGAGACGCGAACTGCCCAGGACCGCGAAGTCCGTGAACACCACGAGAAAGAGCAGGAGTTGCGTGAGTGACTCCATCATGGGATCCCGTGGTCGTCGTTACTGCAGCAACAGGATGAGACCGAACAGGCCCAGCGCAGTACCACCCGCGATGAACAAGGGCACCTTCGGCATTCGCAGCCGCGCCATCGAGGACTCGACGATGCCCACGGCGACGCCCGACGCGATCATCGCGACAACGAGAATCGCGACCGAGCCCCAAGCGCCAAGTGACGCGCGCGGCACCACCAGATCCAGCGTGAGCGCGGTGAACACGCCCATCTTGAGCGCGTTTGCGTACAGGATGAGCGCGAGGTCGGGTCCGCTGTGGTCGAGGACCATCACCTCGTGAATCATGGTCAGCTCCAGGTGCGTCGCCGGATCATCCACCGGCACCCGCGCACACTCCGCCAGCATGAGGATGAACAGGCTGACGGCCAGCAGGATCACCGTCGGTGCGACGACTGGCCACCGCTGCCAGAGCTCCGCGCCGAACATGCCGGTGAGCGAGAGCTGGTGCGTCGCGACACTCAACGCCACGAGCGCGACGAACAGACCAGGCTCGATGAGGCTCGCGAACGACACGTCGCGACTCGTGCCCATTCCCTCGAAGCTGGAACCCGTATCGAGCGCACCGAGAGCAAGGAGAAAGCGCCCGAGCCCCAGCAGATAGGCGAACGCGACCGCATCCCCGCTGAATGACACGAGCGCACGCCGCCCATCGAGCGGTACGATCGCGCTCGCCAGGAGCGTCGTCCCGACAACGGCGACCGGGGCCAGCCGGAATGCCCATGTGGTCGTCGTGCTGTACGTCGCGCCTTTGCGAGTGAGCTTGCGGAGGTCGGCGTAGAGTTGCAGCACCGGAGCGCCACGACGGCCGGTGAGGATCGCACGCGTCTTCGTCGCAACGCCCGGGATGAGCGGCGCGGCCAGGACCAGCACGCCCAGCGAGCCTAACGCTGACAGGAGGGTGGCTGGCGAGTCGCCTTGCACGGCGAGCGACGCGGCGGCGATCATCGCCGCCCCATCATCGCGAGATACGCGAGCAGCACGACCAACGCGACCATCACGTAGATCAGATAGACATGGAGGCGGCCCTGCTGCATCGGGCGCAGGCGCATGGCGGCTCGCTGCACCCAGTGCCACGCCGGGATCGCCGACCGGTCGAGCACCAGATCCACGGGCTCGGTGCTGAACGATTCCGCCGAGCGATGTTCCACGACGCCACTCATCCGGCCGAACGTGGACAGGAGCG
>DASURJ010000629.1:0-11096 GCA_036280115.1 Gemmatimonadaceae bacterium | reverse complement strand
CGCCGTGACGTGCCGCCGCTACCTGCCCTGCCCGATGCCGGGTGATGCTGGGGTCGCCAGAGCCGCGTAATTGCTTCGGGAGCAGGAGGTCGCTGGTTCAAATCCAGTCGCCCCGACTCTAACCCCTCGTGAGCCCCCAGTGCTGACGAGGGGTTTCTCGTGCGGGGTCGGCACGCGCCGCTCGACAATCGAGCACCGAGAAGGATGCCGGATTACCGCCGAGCCTTGCCTTGCCACTGGTGCACATGGCGTGTGCGGTCACAGAGCCGGCGTGCGGCCTACCTCGAAGGAGGGGTCCGTTGCTCGCCAGAAAGACGCGCCGAGAGACTCCCCGAACTGGCGACGCCGTCGCAAGGCCGGCGACGCATACTCGTCCCGCACGCCACCCACGCGTGACGCCCCATGGGCGGACCAAACCGGCAACGAGAGAGGATTCGACAATGCGGATCGTAGTCATTGGCGGGACCGGGCTCATCGGCTCGAAGCTCGTCGCGAAGTTGCGCGACGACGGTCATGACGCCATCCCGGCGGCTCCCCCCCGAGTCAACACACTCACCGGCGAAGGCCTCGCGGAAGCGCTGTCAGGGACGGAGGTGGTCGTCGACGTGTCGAACTCACCGAGCTTCGAGGACTCGGCCGTCCTGAACTTCTTCCAGACCTCGACTCGCAATCTCCTGGCGGCCGAGGTGGCGGAAGGCGTGCGTCACCACGTGGCGCTTTCGGTGGTGGGCACCGACCGCCTGGCGGAAAGCGGTTACTTCCGCGGGAAGATCGCGCAGGAGGAGCTGATCACGGCCGGCCCGATCCCCTACTCGATCGTCCATGCGACACAGTTCTTCGAGTTCGTGAAGAGCATCGCCGACGCGGCGACGACGGGCAACGCGGTGAAGCTCTCGTCGGCGCTCATCCAGCCAATGGCTGCGGACGACGTCGCGAGTGCAGTCGCGCGCATCGCCGTGGGCCCGCCCGTCAACGGCGTCGTCGAGGTGGCGGGACCGGAGCAGTTTCGGCTCGACGGGCTGATTCGCGCGGGACTGGCCGCGAAGGGCGACGCTCGCGAGGTGATCAGCGATCCGGAGGCGCGTTACTTCGGCGCCCGGCTGCGCGAGCGGACGCTCCTGCCAGGCGCCGCCGCTAGCCTGGCCTCGACCCGCTTCGAGGATTGGATCGCGCAGGCCGCCGCACGATAAGCTCGTTAGGTTGCCGACCTTGACCACGAGATCCCGGAGAAATCCGGGGTCTCGTGCGTTAGGTGCGTGGACCCTATGCGTCGGAGGTACGATGCCGTCACTGGAACGTCATAGTGAAAGACTCCTCGACTGCCGGACGCGCCGAGCCGGTTGCGCTCGCACCTTGGGTGCGCGGGTCGGCGCACTCCCGCGCCGACGCCGTCGCGATCTACTCAAGGAGCGATGCGATGCATACCCAGCGCAATGCAAGGACGGCGAAACCGGTCGTGGCCAGCAGGACCGTGTCGCCGACACCGTCCGCCCCCTCGAGCCTCGAGCCGATGACGCAGCGGTTCATCGATAGCCTCGCGGGATTGCCCCCGCTGTCGACGCTGAGCCCAGACGCCGCCCACACGCTACTGACGGACCTGCAAGCGAAGCCCGTTGCCATGCGGCCGGCGGAAATCGAGGACACGACGTGGCCCGTCGGTCCCACCGGCACGACGAGGATCCGCATCGTGCGACCGGTCGGTGCCCGGGAGACGCTCCCGCTGCTCTTCTACACCCATGGCGGCGGCTGGGTGCTTGGCGACACCATCACGCACGAGCGGATGGTCCGCGAGCTCGCCGAAGGCGTGAACGCGGTGGTGGTGTTCGTGGATTACATCAACTCGCCCACTGCCAAATACCCGACGCAGAACGAGCAGGCGTACGCATCGCTCGTCCATGCGGTCGAGCACGCACGAGAGCTGGGAATCGATCCCGATCGCGTGGCGATCGCCGGAGACAGCGTGGGGGGCAACATGGCCGCGGTCATCACGCTCCTGGCGAAGGAGCGAGGCGGACCTCGCCTTCGCTTCCAGGTTCTGTTCTATCCGGTGACGGACTACCGCACGGACAACGCGTCGTACCGGAAGTTCGCCGACGGACCGTGGCTCACCGCGCAGTCGATGCAGTGGATGTTCGACCTGCAGGGCTTCACCGGTGACGAGGGACGAGCGGCGTTCCCGCTCCGCGCCACGGTCGATGAGCTCCGCGGGCTGCCTGACGCGCTGATCATCACGGACGACGACATCCTGCAGGACGAGGGTGAAGCGTACGCGGCGAAGCTCAGCCAGGCGGGCGTCCGCGTCACGGCCGTCCGCTACAACCAGACCATTCACGATTTCGTGATGCTCAACCCGCTCGCCGACACGCCCGCCGTTCGTGGCGCGATCCAGCAGGCCATCTCGGCACTCAGGGGGGCGCTGCATGAGAGCGAGCGCGCGCTCGAGCCATCGAACGCATGAACGAAACCGCTGCCGCCGCCACAATCTGGCGGCGGCAGCGGCGCTCGGGCGGACCTCGACGCATTGATCGACAGACTGCTCGCGCGTCCATCGGACGTGTCGGGATGACTGCCAGCAGTTGCTCCTCCAACTCGTGCTCAGCGCACGGCCACCATCTCGGAGCGCGCGGCTGCCTCCTCGATCGCTGCCGAGAACTGTGCGACGTCGCGCCAGTCGCCGTCGAATCGCTCTCCATTGATGAAGAACGTGGGCGTGCCGTTCACGCCCATGCGGACGCCTTCCACGAAATCCACTTCCACCGTCTCCTCGAACTTCCCGGTGTCCAGGTCGTAGCGTACTCGAGCGCCATCGGCACCGACGTTCTCCGCATAACGAGCGAGGTGCGCGTCGTCGAGGGCATCGATGCCGTCCCGCTGGTGCGCGAAGATGGTGTCGTGCATCGCCCAGAAGGCCTCCTCGCCGGCCTGCGACCGCACGCTCACGGCAGCCTCGGCGGCATGCTTCGCGTGCGGATGAATCTGTGAGAGCGGGAAGTTGCGAAACCGGAAATGCAGCCTGTCACCGAACTGCTCCTTCAGCTGTTTGACGATCGGGTGCGCCTTTCTGCAGTACGGACACTCGTAGTCGCCGAACTCGACCAGGTCCACGGGGGCGGAACGCGGCGCGTCGAAGCCGGCGGCTCCGTCCGCCTGGGCAATCTCGGCACGCAGTGCCTCGAGGGCGCGCAGGATTCCGTCGGCGCCCGGATTCACGTTCACGGGCGAGACGTAGCTCCAGCGGATCACCCCGTCACCGTCGATGACGAACAGCGCGCGTTCCGACGTCCCATCCACCGTGCGGTAGACGCCGTAGTTCCTGGCCATGCTCCCCTTTGGCTCGAAGTCGGACGCGAGCGGAAAGCGCAGGTTTCGGTCACGCGCGTACGCCTGATGGCAGAACACACCATCGACGGAGATACCGAGGAGCGTGGCGCCGAGGCGCTCGAACTGCGGGAGTACTGCATTGTAGAGCGCCAGTTGGTCCCCACACACGGGGCTCCAGTCCGCGGGATAGAAGGCGAGGATCAGCGGTCGCCCACGGAAGTCCTTCTCCGTGAGCGACACCTGCCCCTCCCCACCGTCCCGGCTCGACGCCAGCAACGAGAATGCTGGCGCTCGGGTACCGGCCGCGAGCGGGGTCATCGCTGCGTCCTCGCCGCCGTCGTCGAGGTTGCCGCGCGCGCCGCGGACTCGATCACCGCCACGACTTCCTTCGGATGCGACATGAACACGACGTGGCTCGAGTTGATTTCCGTCGTCGTGGCACCCATTCGCTTCGCGAAGAAGCGCTCGAGATCTGGGTTGATGACGTTGTCGTGTTGCGCCACGACGAACCACGAGGGCGTCGTCCGCCACGCGGCGACTTTGGTCGTCGCGGCGAATGCGGCGTTCGTGAGTGGTTTCTGCGTCACCGCCATCACCTTCGTCTGCGCGAGCGGGAGATCCTGCGCGAAGATCTCGTGGAACCTCGCGGGGTCGATCGTCAGAAAGCCTGCGGCATCGGGACGGAACGTCGGAACGGCCTTCGAGGGATACTTCTCGAGGAGTGCGCCGAGGGGTTCGTCGACGTCGTTCGCGAAGGCCGCGAGATAGACGAGCGCCTTCACGTTAGGGTTCCCGGCCGCAGCCGCCGTGATGACGGCACCGCCGTAGGAGTGGGCCACCACGACCGTCGGCCCGGTCTGCGCGTCGATCAGGCGCTTGGTCGTCTCGATATCAGCCTGGTACGAGCTGAGGGGGTTCTGCACGGCACTCACGTCGTATCCCTTTGCCTGTAGGATCCGGATGACGGCATCCCACCCGGAGGCATCGGCGAAGGCGCCGTGGACGAGCACGATCGAAGGTTTCGCGGCCGCGCCCGAGCGGGCGACGGCGGAGCGAGAGGCGGACTGCGCCTCGCAGGTCGAACCGACCGCGAGTGCGATGAGGACCCCGAGGAAGACGAGTCGAGACCGTAGCATTTTGGACCTCGCTGAGGAGTGAAGCGAGTCACATAACTCGCGGGGCCCACGGTACGGATGGCGGCGCCTGGTGCGCGTCTCGAACCCGAGTAGTCTTGCGACTCCCCATTCGGGGTACGCCGCGGATCGACGTTAGGTGGAGCCAGCGGGCGGACGCCCCGGGTGTCGCCCTGAGCTCGCCACGCTCGTGGTATGACCATTGAGCCTCGCGCGGCCGACGATCACTGCTGGGCGAGAGCGGATCAGACCGCGGCCTGGCCCCCACTGGCCGATCATCTCATCCTTCAGCGAATCGCTCGCCGTACGACGCCCACGTTTCCCGATGCACGTGTTCGCTGCCACGCTACTGATCGGAGCCCTGGTGCCGTTGGCGGTCCTCGGGCAGGCGCCGCCATCCGACTCCATCCAGCCCCGTCCGATCCATCAGCTGGCTCACAAGACCTGGGTGGCACAGGACGGCGCGCCCGCCGAGATTCGCGTGCTCGCGCAGACCGGCGACGGCTATCTCTGGCTCGGGACGGTGTCCGGGCTCGTTCGATTCGACGGCGTGCGGTTCGTGCCCTTTCAGCCGCGAGCGAACGACACCCTCCCAACGGCCGGCGTCAGAGCGCTGACGAGGGGCCGAGACGGAACACTCTGGATCGTCTGGGAAACCGGTGCGGTGAGCCACCTGGTCGGCGGACGTCTCGTGACGTTCGGCCAGCGAGATGGGCTCGCGCCCGCGTACGCGCTCGCGGAGTCCGGCGACGGTGTGATGGTGGCGGGGACCAACGCCGGGCTCGCCCGCCTAACGAATGGACGATGGAAGGACGTTGGGCCCGAGTGGGGCTTCCCGGGCACCGAGGCCAGGGCGGTGTGGTTCGACCGGAGCAATACGCTCTGGGTGGAGAGCACAGACCGCGTCGTGTACCGCCCCGCGGACGCTCCGCGATTCCTCGATCCGGGCTGGCCGTTGCAACGTGTCGCGTACCAGGCCGAGTTCGCCCAGGACACCGACGGCACGATCTGGATGGCGGAGATGGCCCGGTCGGTCCATACACTCCGGCGAGTCGGCGACACCACGTCGATCAGCGAGGTGAAGGTCGGCGCCTACAGCCTGGTCATCGACCGGCGGGGCTCGCTCTGGATCGGGTCGAGGGGCGACGGTCTGCGCCGGGTGCCCGATCCCTCGCGAATCCGAGGCGTGGTGGTCGCGCAGTTCGGTCCCGAGGCGGAGCAGTTCACCGAGGAGGATGGACTACTTTCGAACGTCATCTGGGATCTGCTCGAGGACCGCGAAGGGAACATCTGGGTCGCGTCCGACCGCGGGCTGGAGCGTTTTTGGGAGGGCAGCCTGGTGCCCTTCACCACGCGCGGAGGGCTGCGCCCACGCGGGGTCTTCGCCAACCGCGACAGCTCCGTGTGGATTTCGGCGTTCGCCACCAAGGAAATCACCCGGATCGGTCCGCGCGGACGCGACGGCGTCCACGAGCCGCCGTGCTGGTGTTACCGGATGGCTCAGGATTCGTTAGGCGGCGTCTGGGCGTTCGAAGACACGATGGTCGTGCGCTTCGAGGGATTGAAGCCCACGAGGGTTCCGCTGACGGGAGGGCAGGTGCTCGCCCCGGACGCGATCGCGATCGACCCGTCCGGGACCGTCTGGCTGACCGATCAAGCGTTGGGTCTGGTGCGGATCATCGACAATCGGATCGACCCGGTCGCGCCGGCAACGACGATCGGGCGGTTCACCGCACTCTCGAGCGATCGCCGTGGACGCATCTGGGTCGGATCGTTAGGCCGAGTGATCCTATACGATCACGGGGAACTCACCGTATTCGGCGCGGCCGAGGGGGTGAAGGCCGGGCAGATCAGTGACGTGTACGAGGATCGCCTGGGTACCGTCTGGGCGGTCGGTGCCGGCGGCATCCACAAGTTCGAGGGCGGGAGATTTCGGACGCTTCACGGCACTCAGGGATTGCCCGACCGAGCGGCCTTCGGCATCACGGAAGACGACACCGGCGCGTGGTGGCTGGCGAATCGAGCCGGGCTGCTTCGCCTCGCGCCGGGCGAACTCGCCCGCGCGTTCGCCGATACCGGCTACACGCTTCGATATCGCCTCTTCGACCGACTCGACGGTCTCCCCGGCGCGATCGGCATGACCAAGCTCAAGGTCCTGACTCGGAGCGCGGACGGCCGGATCTGGGTTGGCGCCGACGAGGGGGTCGCGTACCTCGATCCGCGGCATCTCCGCGGGACCGACATGCCGCTCAACGTACTCGTGGAGACAGTACGCATCGACGGCCGCGAGGTCGCGCCCTCCGAGCTCGCGGCGGTGCCCCCAGGGAGCAGCGCTCTCGAGATCGACTATACCGCGACGGCACTGTCCTTCCCCGAACGGGTTCAGTTTCGCTATCGACTCGAAGGCGCCGATCCGACATGGCGCTACGTGGGCACCCGTCGGCGGGCCTACTATACCGACCTTGCGCCCGGATCGTACCGATTTCACGTGAGCGCGAACTCCGGCGACGGGCGGTGGACCGATGCCGTCGCCACGTGGTCGTTTCGAGTCCTGCCCGCATGGTACCAGACCTTCTGGTTCAGAGCCCTCGCGGTCCTGTTGATCGGGAGTGCGGGTGGCCTGGCGGTGGCGCTGGTGCAGCGAAAGCGCCACGCTCGCGCCCAGGCTGAGCTGAAGCGCCAGTACGACATCGCGCTGGCGGAGCGGGTCCGCATCGCCGAGGACCTGCACGACACGCTCCTGCAGGGGTTCGCGGGGGTAAACCTCCAACTCATCGCCGCGGAGCTCGCCCTGCCGAGCGAACCCGAGGTCGCGGCAGCCACCCTGGTCCGCGTCCAGCGTCTCACAGAGGAGTCTCTGCGGGAGGCCCGCGAGCGGGTTTGGGAGATGCGTGACGCGGCGCTGGCGCATGACGATCTCGCGACCGCGTTGGAGGCGATCGCCAGGGACCGCACCGCGGGGATGCCCATGGACGTCACGGTCACCACGACGGGCAACTCGCGACGTTTGCCCCCCTCGGTGGAAGACGCGTCGTTCCGCATTGGGCGGGAAGCCATCGTGAACGTCGTCCGCCACGCGGACGCGACGCGGATGGAGATCCACCTGGATTTCCGCACGAACACGTTCTCCCTCGAAGTGCGGGACAACGGACGTGGGGTGAATCCCAATGAAGCGACGGACGCACGCAGGCGAGGCCACTTCGGGCTCGGCAGCATCCAGAACCGCGCCTCGCTCATGGGCGGCCGCTGCGAGGTCCGGCCCCGGCCCGGTGGCGGGACCGTCGTCGCGCTCGAGCTGCCGATCGCCTAACGTGATCCGCCCTTGCGGCCGCATTGCCGGTCGATGCCGCCGGTTCGGCCGGCGACGCATATCTCGAAGGAGGTATGTCGCCAACGTGAACGATGGCATAACGTTCGATCGTGACCCATCCAGCGGACGCGCCGATCACGATCGTCACGGCTGACGACCACCCGCTCATCCGGGATGGCCTTGCCGCCGTGTTGCGTGCCGAAAGCGGGTTGCAGGTCGTCGCCGAGGCAGCGAATGGCGAGGAAGCGATCGAGGCCTACGCGCGCCTGCACCCCGATATCGTGCTAATGGACCTGCGCATGCCGGTGATGGATGGTCTCACGGCGACGCGCGCGATCCTGGCCGACGATCCCAACGCGCGCATCATCGTCCTCACGACGTACGACGGCGACGAGGACATCCATCGCGCGCTCGCGGCAGGCGCACGGGGTTACATCCTGAAGGACATGATGCGCACCGATCTGGTGGGCGCGATCCGCGCCGTGCATCGCGGGCAGCGCGGCATTCCGGCGCCGGTCGCCGCCCGCCTCGCCGAGCATACGCCGCGGATCGGCCTAACGCCGCGGGAGCTCGAGGTGCTCCGGCTCGTCGCGGACGGGCTCAGCAACGCCCAGGTCGCGGAACGGATCGGCCGTACCGAGGGGACGGTGAAGGTGCACCTCAAGAACATCCTGCAGAAGCTCGACGTGAAGGACCGCACCGAGGCGGTGACCACGGCGCTGCGGCGAGGCTTCATCCGGCTGGACTGACTCGGCGCCGCCGCACCGGCGCGCCCGACCAATTGCCAGCGAGATGCGCTTCCCATTCCCCGATGGGAGAACCTCAAGATTCCCCGAACGGGCGAGGCGCAGGTAGCTCGGCCCGTCGCATGTTCGCGTCGACGGCGGGCGCCGAGCTGCTCACTCAGGTCGAGCTGAGTCCACAGCAGCGATCATGCGCCGAAGCACACCACCGCGGAGCCCGCCTCACACCGCGAGGAACGAGCGATGGAGAACCACGAGACACGGCTCCCGCTGCGCGTGCCCCACCAGCGAGCCGCCGCTCGAGCAATGATTCGGATGGCGAGCGCACTGGTACTCGTCGTCGTGGGGATCGGCTGTGATGCAGCCGCGTCGGCGGTGGACCGGTCGAACGAAGCCCGATCCGTCGGCGTGGCCGGCAACTGCCCCGCGGACGCCGGGCCGATGCGGCCTGTTGGCGACGGCGCGGCCCTCGACCACAACAAGGACGGGTACGGCTGCGTGCGGCGAGCGATCGCGACCGGCCGTGATAGCCTGCCGTCCGAGGTCGACAACGACGCCCGGAGCACGCGGGACGCGGCGCAGCGCGACCCCGTGTGGGACGCACTGTACACGGGTATGTGATCGCATGCCATCCGCCATCGCGCGTCTCGCATCGCACCTTGGGCGCCGAGGTGTTCACTCGGGTCCAGCTGACACCACACGGCACGATACTGCACGGATGGTTCCCGACCGGCTGAATGCGTTCACCGACGGCGTGCTCGCCATCATCATCACGATCATGGTGCTCGAGCTGCGCGCACCGCACGACGCCGAACTCGCCTCGCTCCGTGCACTCCTGCCTGTGGCGATGAGCTACGTCCTCAGCTTCGCGTACCTCATCATCTACTGGCACAACCATCACCACCTGCTGCACCACACGCGGTCGGTGACCGTCGGGGTCCTCTGGGCGAACGCGCACCTGGTCTTCTGGCTTTCACTCGTGCCGTTCGTTACTGCCTGGATGGGCGAAAATCATTTCGCGCCCGTCCCGATGGCGGCATACGGCGTGGTGCTATTCCTCGCAGCCGTTGCTTATTGGGTGCTCCTGCGAGTGATCGACGCGGGCCAGGGTCCGGCGTCCTCGCTGGCGGCCGCGGCCCGCGGGGACAGGAAGGCAAGGCTGTCGGCGTTGGTTTACGCGATTGCGGTCCCCTTGGCGTTCGTCCGCACGTGGGTCGCCGGCACACTCTACGCAGCAGTCGCACTGATGTGGATCATCCCGGCTCGGCGGATCGAACCCATCGTCGTCGCGGAGAACCCGCCGCTAAACGGAGCATCACCATGAGCAGTCCCGAACGACGGATCTCGACGCCGGTTCTCGTCATCGGGGCGGGTGGGTCAGGGCTTCGCGCCGCCATCGAGCTCGCCGAGCTGGGTGTCGGCGCCCTCGTCATCAGCAAGCGGCCCGTCGCGGACGCACACACGACGCTCGCGGCCGGCGGCATCAACGCCGCGCTCGCGACTCTCGATCCCGACGATACGTGGCAGCAACACGCGGCGGACACGCTCAAGGAGAGCTACCTACTCGCCAATCCGAAGACGGTCGAGATCGTCACGGCCGGCGCGGCCCGTGGCATCGCGGACCTCGAGCGCTACGGAGTGCGGTTCGCTCGCGAGGAGGACGGGCGGATCTCGCAGCGGTTTTTCGGCGCGCACACCTACCGCCGCACCGCGTTCGCCGGTGATTACACTGGCCTCGAGATCCAGCGCGCGCTCGTCCGCCGCGTCGCCGAGCTTCACATCCCGGTTCTGGATTCCGCGTACATCTCGAGGCTTCTCGTCAAGGACAACGTGGTGTTCGGCGCCTACGGCTTCGACCTGCGAGACGGGACACGCTACGCGATCCACGCCGACGCCGTCATCCTCGCGACCGGCGGGCACACGCGCATCTGGCGCCACACCTCGTCACGTCGCGATGAGAACACCGGGGATTCGTTCCGTCTCGCCGTGAACGCGGGGGGACGGATTCGTGACCCGGAGCTCGTGCAGTTTCACCCGTCGGGGCTCATCGAGCCGCAGAACGTGGCGGGCACACTCGTGTCCGAGGCGGCCCGCGGGGAGGGCGGGATTCTCCGCAACGGGCTCGGCGAGCGGTTCATGTCCCGCTACGACCCGGAGCGAATGGAGCTGTCGACTCGCGACCGGGTCGCGCTGGCGTCCTACACCGAGATCACGGAGGGGCGCGGCACGCCTAACGGGGGCGTGCTGCTCGACATCTCGCACCTGCCGCGCGAGACGATCCTGCGGCGCCTTCCCCGCGTGTACCAGACGCTCATGGACCTGCAACTGCTCGACATCACGACGACGCCCATCGAGGTCGCGCCGACGGCGCACTACTCGATGGGCGGCGTCTGGGTGCGCGCCGAAGATCACGGGACGGGCGTGGAAGGACTCTACGCCATCGGCGAGTCGTCGAGCGGGCTGCACGGCGCCAATCGTCTCGGCGGTAACTCCCTCATCGAGCTGCTCGTGTACGGACGCCTGGTGGGCGAGGCGGCGGCGGCGTTCTCGGCACGCCTAACGGCGCATCAGCGTTCCGCGAAGGCCCTG
>DASURJ010000628.1:0-2215 GCA_036280115.1 Gemmatimonadaceae bacterium | reverse complement strand
GAGTTGTCGCCGCGCCCATGCCTCCGGATACGACACCGATCCGATCCGCGCAGAACCCTATCGTGACACCAGCGATGGTGCCGCCATCGCGACCGGATCTGGAGGTGGTGGGCGTGTTCAATCCTGCCGCCGTACGGGACGGACCCGATGTGGTCCTGCTCCTACGGGTGGCCGAGGCGCCGCGAGATGTCGCGGCACATGAGGTCACCGCCCCGGTGTTCGATCCCATCTCGGGGCAACTGGAAATCATGCGCTGGCCACGCAATGCACCGGGGGTCGACACGACCGACCCGCGGATGACCGTCGTCGACGGACGCACCTGGCTAACCTCGATCTCGCATCTGCGCGTTGCGCGGTCGCGCGATGGCACTCACTTCGACATCGAGTCGGCCCCAGCTCTGTGCGCCGCCACCGAGTACGAGGCGTTCGGCGTCGAGGACGCGCGCATCACCTCCCTCGGCGGGACCTACTGGATCAATTACACCGCCGTGTCGTCGTACGGGATCGCTACGGCGCTCGCGTCGACCACGGACTTCGTGAGCTTCGAGCGCCACGGCGTCATCTTTCCGCCCAACAACCGGGACGTGACGATCTTCCCGTCGATGATCGGCGGCCGGTACGTGGCACTGCACCGACCCATGCCGTCGGGACTCGGCGAGCCTGCCATCTGGATCGCGTCGTCACCCGACCTGCGCGCCTGGGGTGACCACCGTCTGGTTGCGGCGGCACGCCCGGGTGGCTGGGAAGACATCAAGGTCGGTGGTGGGGCGGTTCCCTTTCTCGTGCGGCACGAGGCCCGGGACGCCTGGCTCGCCATCTACCACGGCGTCTCGGGATCGCCGCACGTATACTCGTTAGGCGCGCTCCTGCTCGATGGCAGGGACCCCGGGCGGGTGATCGCACGGTCGCGCGAGCCGGTGCTTCGTCCCGAGGCGCCGTACGAGCGGAGCGGTTTCTTCGGCGGCGTCGTATTCACCTGCGGCGTGGTGGCCGAAGACGATCGCGTGCGCGTCTACTACGGGGCAGCAGACGGCGTGACCGCCGTGGCCGATCTCTCGCTCGACCACATCCTGGCCGGGCTGGGCGATCCGTGACGTTCGAGCTGGGCGTCAACTACTGGCCCCGCCGAAGCGCCATGTACATGTGGCGGGAGTTCGACCCGGGCGAGGTGCGTGAGGACATGGCACACATCGCCGAGCTCGGATTCGACGTCGTGCGTGTGTTCGCGCTCGCCGAGGACTTCCTGCCGCAGCCGCTGACCGTCGACGCGCAGATGGTCGATCGGCTCGTCGGGGTGGCGCTAGCCGCGGTCGAGGCAGGGGTGCGCGTGGTCCCGACGTTCATCGTGCTTAACATGAGCGGCCGCATCTGGTGGCCGCGATGGATGCTCGATACTGCAGGCCGGCCCGCGGACCTCTATACCGACTTCACCGTACTCCGCTCGCAGGCGTTGCTCGTCGAGACGTGCGCGCGCGCACTCGTGAACGGCGGGCGCACGATTCGCGCGTTCGACCTCACGAACGAGATCGACGATGCGCAGCGGCCGAGGTCGCGCGCGGATGCGGTGCGATGGGCGTCACTCCTCGCCGACACGATCCGGCGTGCGACGCCGGGGGCGCCGATCCAGATCGGCGCCCACCTCCCCTCGCTCACCACCACGAACAATATGCGCATCGATGACCTCGCGGTCATTGCGGACGAGGACGTGATGCACGCGTATCCACTCTACTCCGATGCAGCGCGCTCGCCGCTCGATCCGGAGCTCGTTCCGTTCTCGTGTGCGCTCACGGCGGCGCTCGCCGGGCACGCGCGACGCCCGCTCATGCAGGAGTTCGGGCTGTGCACTGCCCCGCCTGGAAGCCGGGGACACACCATGACCGATGACTTCCTCGGGCAGCCTCGCGAGCAGTACCTCGCGTCGGAGGAGGAAGGGGCGGAGTACTACGAGCGCGTGCTCACGCGTCTGGTGGCCACCGGTTCCGCCGGCGCGTACGCCTGGTGTTACGCGGACTACGACGCCAGACTCTTCGATCGCCCGCCGTTTGCGACGGCCGTACGCGAGCGGACGTTCGGCCTCGTTCGCGCGGACGGAACCGAAAAGGCCGCCGCCAACGTGTTCCGGGACTTTCGCGCGCGGCGCGACGCCGGACGGGTCGTGCAAGCCGACGTGCCTAACGTGCTCGACGTGACCCCTGATGAGTACTACGCCGCACCC
>DASURJ010000627.1:0-4242 GCA_036280115.1 Gemmatimonadaceae bacterium | reverse complement strand
ACATCTACGTCCCGCACCAGAACCTCTGCATGGACGCCGAAGCCGTGGAGGCGAACTACATCGCCGGCACGCCCTACGTCGGAATGAACGTGAAGATGTATGCAGGACCCGGCGGCCATCGCGGCGAGTTCGATGCGTGGGACCCGATAGCGCGTCGCAAAGTGTGGAGCATCAAGGAGAACTTCCCCGTGTGGAGCGGCGCGCTCGTGACGGCGGGCGATGTCGCGTTCTACGGCACGATGGAAGGGTGGTTCAAGGCGGTGAATGCGCGCACGGGTGAGCCGCTGTGGCAGTTCAAGACGGGCTCGGGGATCATCGGCCAGCCCATCACATACCGTGGGCCTGACGGCAAACAGTACGTGGCGATTCTGTCGGGGGTCGGTGGCTGGTCGGGGGCCATCGTCGCGGGCGGCCTCGACCCGCGCGATTCGAGTGCCGCGCTCGGCTTCGTCCACGCCATGCGCGACCTGCCCGCCGCGACGACGAAAGGCGGAATGCTCTACGTGTTCTCGCTGCCATGATGTCGCGACGCCTCTCGCCGGCTCGCGCGATACTCGCCGTGAGCCTCACCCTCGTCACGGGGTGTCGGCCGGAGCCGGCGAACGTGGTGCGCGTGTGCGCCGACCCGAACAACCTTCCCTTCTCCGACTCGACCGGCGCCGGCTTCGAGAATCGGCTCGCAGCGATCGTTGCCGCCGAGCTGGATGCAAAGGTGGAGTACACGTGGTGGGCGCAGCGACGCGGGTTCATCCGCAACACGCTCAACGCGCGGCAGTGCGACGTCGTGATGGGCGTGCCGACGAGCTTCGAGCTCGCGCTGGTCACGCGGCCGTACTACCGCTCCACGTACGTGTTCGTCTCGCGACGTG
Organism: Gemmatimonadaceae bacterium; assembly: GCA_036280115.1. Taxonomy (GTDB): domain Bacteria; phylum Gemmatimonadota; class Gemmatimonadetes; order Gemmatimonadales; family Gemmatimonadaceae; genus JAJKIV01. The sequence continues at coordinate 3,373 of DASURJ010000627.1, read as the reverse complement.
ACCGCGCACTTCGCGTACGCTCGTTCGACGACTCCGTGCTCCGGAACCTGACGATCGGCGTCCAGCTCGTGGGCGACGATTACACGAACGCGCCCCCCGCGCACGCCCTCGCTCGGCGCGGGATCGTGAACAACGTGCGCGGCTACAACGTGCAGGGCGATTACACGCAGCCGGCGCCGCCCGCGCGCATCATCGATGCGGTGGCGCGCGGCGACATCGATCTCGCCGTGGCGTGGGGGCCGCTCGCCGGATACTTCGCGTCGCGTGCGCCGGTCCCGCTCGACCTCGTCCCGGTGACCCCGCAGGTGGACTTGCCGTTCCTGCCGTTCGTGTTCGACATCTCGATGGGCGTGCGCCGGGCCGACAGCACGCTCCGCGACACGCTGGACGCGATCATCCTGCGACGCCGCGCCTCGATCGACAGTCTCCTCGACTCGTACGGCGTCCCTCTGCTTGGCGTTAGGCGCGCGGAGCCGGCAGTCGCCACGGTAGACGCGAGGGCGCATCGATGACCCGAGCCCGACTGTGGCGTAGCGCGAGTGGCCTGGGCGGGGCGTTGCTCGTTGCCGCAAGCGCCTGCGACCGCGAGGCGCGGCGGTTCCGCGAGGCCCCGCCAACAGTCACGGCGACGAGCGCCGTGTCGACGGGCGAGCCACTCCAGGCGGGCGTGCCGGCGCCAGAGCCCGAGGTGATCAACGTCTACGAGTCGAACGCGTACGCGATCTCCGAGGGGAAGCGGCTCTACAACAACTGGAACTGTGTGGGCTGCCATTCCCATGGCGGCGGGGGCATGGGCCCCGCGCTCATGGACGCCGAGTGGATCTACGGGTCGGACCCGGAGAACATCGTGGCGACGATCATCGAAGGCCGGCCGAACGGGATGCCCTCGTTCCGCAACCGGATCTCGAACCAGCAGCTCTGGCAGCTCGCCGCGTACGTGCGATCCATGTCGGGGCTCGCGCCGAAGGCGGCGAGCTCTGGCCGCGACGACAACATGCAGGTGAAGGTCGATGAGCAGCGCGTGCCTGAGCAACCGCCGCGGTCGGCCGCGACGCGGTCGCTGCCGCCACCATCCCAGCGGCCATGATCTGGTCGATCTGGTCGCAGCGGCTTCTCGACGCACACGGCCCTCAGTCGGGACGGATCGCGCCGTTGATGTGGTTCATCATCATCGTGTCGGCCATCGTTTACGTCATCGTGATGGCCGTCCTGGCGCTCGCGATCCGGCGCGGTCGGCGCCGTGCCGCGGTGGGCGAGCTTGCTGACCGACAGCCGGCGACCGAACGGCGCCTCACGCGCGGCATCGTTACCGCGACCGCCGCGAGCGCGGTTCTGCTCCTGATCTACATCGTCGCCAGCGCGAGCACCGGACGCGCCATCGCGTGGCCGCGGTTCGGGTTCGCAGCCCCTGTGCTCACCGTCGAAGTGACCGGGCATCAATGGTGGTGGGAGTTCCGCTACCGGGATTCCGTTGCCAGTCGCTCGCTCACGACGTCGAACGAGCTGCACATCCCCGTGGGGCGCCCGGTGCAGCTCGTCCTCGAGTCGACCGACGTGATTCACAGCTTCTGGATTCCGGAGCTGCACGGGAAGCAGGACATGATTCCGGGGCGCCAGAACTCGACGTGGCTCCAGGCGGACCGCCCCGGCGTATGGAAGGCGCAGTGCGCCGAATACTGCGGACATCAGCACGCGAAGATGCTCTTCGACGTGATCGCCGAGTCGCCCGAACGCTTCGCGCAGTGGTACACGAGCCAGCTCGTGTCGGCGCGAGAGCCCACCGACTCCTCGGCGCGCCGGGGGCGAGACGTGTTCATGCAGGGCTCGTGCATCATGTGTCACGCGATCAACGGTACTCCCGCTGGCAGCCGAGTCGGCCCCGATCTGACGCATGTCGCCAGCCGCCCGTCCATCGCGGCGGGGACGTTGCCTAACACGCGGGGCCATCTCGCCGGATGGATCGTAGACCCTCAGCGCATCAAACCGGGCGCGCGGATGCCGGCGAACCAGCTGTCCCCGGCGGATCTGAACGCGTTGCTCGATTACCTCCAGACGCTCCGATGAGCGCCGCGCCGCACGTCGCCGAGCCCGAGGTCGAGCAGCAGGCGGTCGCCTCGCTCCACGAACGCCTGGACCGTGTGTGGCGCGACAAGCCCGGCTTCTACGGCTGGTTCACGTCGGTGAACCACAAGTCCATCGCGAAGCGAGGCATCGTCACCGCGTTCGTGTTCTTCGCGCTCGGCGGCATCGAGGCGGCGCTGATCCGCGTCCAGCTCGCGCGGCCCGAGAACGAGCTGATGGGGCCCGATCTGTACAACCAGATCTTCACCACACACGGCACGACGATGATGTTCCTGTTCGCCGTGCCGATGGTGCAATTCGTGGCGCTGTACTTCGTACCGATCATGATCGGCACGCGCAACGTCGCGTTCCCTCGACTGAACGCGTTCGGGTACTGGACGTACCTGTTCGGCGGCGTCGTGCTGTACGTGGGGCTCTTCACGAACACCGGGCCGGACCAGGGATGGTTCAGTTACGTCCCGCTCGCCGGCCCGGAATACTCGCCGGGGAAGCGCGTGGACATCTGGGCACAGATGATCACGTTCACGGAGATCTCCGCCATCGTGGCGGCCGTCGAGGTCATCGTCACAGCGTTCAAGCAGCGCGCGCCCGGCATGTCACTCAATCGCGTGCCACTGTTCGTCTGGGCGATGGTCATCATGTCGTTCATGGTGCTCGTGGCCATGCCATTCGTGGCGACCGCGAGCATCACGCTGGCCATGGACCGGCTCATTGCCACGCAGTTCTTCAATTACGCCGAGGGTGGTGACCCGCTCCTCTGGCAGCACCTGTTCTGGTTCTTCGCGCACCCCGAGGTCTACATCATCTTCATCCCGGCACTCGGGATCGTGTCGGCGATCATCGCCACGTTCTCACGGCGTCCGGTGTTCGGGTACACGGCGGTCGTGCTCTCCATGGTGGCAACCGGGTTCCTCTCGTTCGGCCTCTGGGTGCACCACATGTTCGCCACGCCGCTGCCGCAGCTCGGCCAGACGTTCTTCACGACGGCGAGCGCGCTCATCGCGATTCCCACCGGCGTGCAGATTTTCTGCTGGATCGCGACGCTCTGGTCGGGCCGGCCGCGCTTTCACACGCCCCTGCTCTACGTCGTGGGGTTCTTCATCGTGTTCATCGTGGGCGGGCTGTCCGGGATGATGCTCGCATCGGTACCTGCGGACCTGCAGGTGACCGACACCTTCTTCGTGTCCGCGCACATTCACTACGTGCTGCTCGGCGGGATGGTGTTCCCGTTGTTAGGCGGGGTGCATTACTGGTTCCCGAAGCTCACGGGCCGCATGCTCGACGAGCGGCT
>DASURJ010000626.1:0-3200 GCA_036280115.1 Gemmatimonadaceae bacterium | reverse complement strand
CGGTGTGGAAGCGGCCGATCGCGCGATCGACGGACTACTCGCATCACCGGTGGAGCGCGAGGCGATCTTTCTCGGGAAGGCACTCGCGAACCTCGTCTTCGTACTCGGGGTGCAGGCCATCGCCATCCCGGCGGTCGCGCTGTTCTACAACCTTCCGCTCACGCGAGTGCTCGCGCCGCTCGTGGGCGTCGCCGTGCTCGCGGCGATCGGACTCGTCGCCGTCGGTACGCTGTTCAGCGCGATGGCGGCTAATACGCGGCTCGCGGAGCTACTGTTGCCCGTGCTGGCGTTGCCGTTCTTCGTGCCGGTGGTGTTGCCTGCGGCGCAGGCGACGGCGCGCCTGCTGGCTGGGCGGCCGGCGCTGGAAGCGATGAGCTGGTTGAGAATTCTCATCGCGTTCGACATCGTGTTCGTCGTGGCGTGCGCGCTGGCGTTTCCGTTCACGCTCGAGGATTAGCGTCGCGCATCTCTACGGATGAGGGGAACCGCTCCTTCGGACGGTGGCGTCCCGGGCAGCCGCTCCCTTCAGTCCCTCGGCCCGTTCGCGCGAGGGCGCGTCCCGACCTTGGAGTGATCGGGTCTGATCCGTCCCATCCGTTCAGATCGGGATCCCATTCACGGAGGCCAGCCCGGGTTGAGGGCGGCGCGGCGCGCACGTATGCGTACCGCCGTGACCCGTGCCTATCGAACTTCTGTCACCGACCACTAAGTTTGTGGCAGATTCAAACCGTCCTTGCCATGACGACTCTCCCTCGCGCCGACGGCGCGACGATACGGAACACGTCACCACGCTCGACCGAGCGCGGTGGCATCGACTGGCTGCTCGCGGTTGCGGTGCTCGCGTTCGCCGCAACGGTGGTCCGCGCGATGGCGTTCACGCCCGTCGAGGCGCTCCAGGGCCCGGCGCAGAAGATTTTCTACATTCACGCACCGTCGGCGTTCGTTGGCCTGTATGTCGCGTTCGGGCTCGTCGCGGTGTCGAGCGCGCTCTATCTGTGGCTGCGTGACGAGCGACTCGATCGCGTCGCGGCGGCGTCGGCGGAAGTGGGAGTCGTCTACACGACCGTCGTTCTCGTCACTGGCCCGATCTGGGGCAAGCCCGTATGGGGCACGTGGTGGACGTGGGACGCGCGTCTCACGCTGACGCTGTTCCTGTGGTTCGTGTACGTGGGCTACCTGATTCTGCGTGGCGCGGTCGAGGATTCCGCGACGCGCGCGCGATACTCGGCGGTGCTGGGAATCCTCGGGGCGCTGCTCATCCCGTTCATTCATCTGAGCGTGTACCTCTTCCGCACGCTCCACCCGATGCCGATCGTGTTGAAGCCCGACGCGCCGTCGCTTCCGCCCGAGATGCTCGCGACGTTCCTGATGGCGCTCGCGTCGATGACGCTCCTGTATCTCGCGCTCGTTCGCACGCGGTATCGGCTGGGGCAGCTCATGGACGCGATGGACGACGACGCCGTCGAGACGCCGGACGAAGCTCGCGTCGGCGAGCGGTCGGCGACAGCCACACTGCGCGCGGAGCCTGTTCGCTGATGCCAGACAATGCCGCGTACTACTACGCCGCGTACATCGCTGCGGGCCTCATCTATGGCGGCTACATCCTGTCGCTCGTGATCCGGACGCGGCGCGCTCGCGCGCGCCACCGCGCTCGAGGCGGCGCGCCGTTGCGCTAGCGGGCAATGGCTGGGGCGTGACATCCGCTGCTGCACGGATGCTACAACGCACACATATGTAGTCGGGGAGGGTGGCTGATTTCGGGGTTGATGCGGGCGCGAGTCTTGCCTGCTGCGGGGCCACGGAATCCGCTCGACCGTTCACGCCCCGTTGCCAAGGAATCTCAGTCCATGGATGCAAGCCAGTACTTTCGACTGACCGACCGAATCGATGGCGCTGCTTCGCGCGAGGAGCTCGCGGCGATCGAGGCTGAGATCGAACGCACGCAGCCACACGTCATCGAGCGGCGTGCCCTCGAGCGTCGCCTGCACCGGCGGGAGCGCGCCCTGGAGTCGCGCCCATCGCTCTGACCGCGGTGCCTCCGGGCTAATCGGCCGGGTTGTCGTACGGATCCGAGCGTTACCTCACGCGCCGCGGTTGCAGCCGCGGCGCGCTTTCATTGCCCACCGGCTGGGCGCTCGGGACTTCAGATGCGTGTACTCGGTGCTGCCCTCGCGCAGCGGGCGCGGATATGATTAGCCGCGCTCCTCACCACCGGCCCGCTCTCATGAACCGCGAACCCGCGTACGATTTGGCCCAGGCGTTCGACCTCGCGACGTCCGCAATGAACGGCGGAGTGTCACGATGATTCACCCGTGGCGCGATCTCCCGCCCGGACCGCATCCGCCGGAGGAAGTCACGGCGTGCATCGAGATCGCTCGGGGGAGCCGGAACAAATACGAGCTGGACAAGGAGCACGGCCTGCTGAAGCTCGACCGCGTGCTGTACTCCGCGGTCCACTACCCGGGCGACTACGGCTTCATCCCTCGCACGCTCCACGAGGACGGCGACCCGCTCGATGTCCTCGTGACCATCCACGAGCCGACCTTTCCCGGGTGTCTGATCGACGTGCGTCCCGTTGGCGTGCTGCGGATGCTCGATCGCGGTGAGCCCGACGACAAGATTCTCGCGGTCCCGAGCCACGACCCGATGCATAACGAGTACTTCGACATCGCCGACCTCCCCAGCCATTTCCTGAAGGAGGTCGAGCATTTCTTCCTGATCTACAAGGATCTCGAAGGCAAGCGGATGGAGATCGCGGGGTGGGAGAAGAGCGAGGCGGCCATGCACGTGATCACCGATTCGATGGAGCGCTACGCGGACCGGTATCTTCGCGTCGGGCCGTAGGGTCCCTACTTGCGAGGTTTGCGCGGCGGGGCAGGAGGCTGTGGCGGCGGTTCCTCCGGGCGAACGGCACCGTGCAACGGAAGCTCTGGCGCGCGACGAAGGAAGAGCAGCTCGTAGATCACCGCAGCGACCATTCCGCCGACCAGGGGGCCTGCCCAATAAATGATCTGCCCCTCGAAGATTCCGGTGGCAACCGCCGGACCGAGGGTCCGGGCAGGGTTCAGCGATCCACCCGTGAATGGTCCGATTGCGAGGATCGACGCGGCGAGCGTGAGGCCAATGGCGAACCCGCCGACCTTCGGCGCGTCCGGATCGACCGCCGTGCCGAAGACGACGAACGTCAGGAAGAACGTCGC
>DASURJ010000625.1:0-5369 GCA_036280115.1 Gemmatimonadaceae bacterium | reverse complement strand
ACGCCCTGTTGGATGCTCGCCCGAATTAGCAGTGTCCACGGCAAGCAGAGCCCGACTAATCAAGCCTTTGTTCTAGCCTGATTTAGCGACTTCCGCGCAACCATCCGGCCGCCGACCGTGTCAACCAGCCGGCAGCAAACGAAACAGGATATCCAAGCACAGGATATCCGAACCCGAAGATCGGACCTGTGAATGAACGTCAGCTGATCGCCGCGGCAGTGGCCGGTGAAGTCACAGCGCAGCGAATGCTATATGACCAGCACGTCGATCGCGTGTACCGCCTGGCCTTCCGCCTGGCGGGGGAGGACGACCTCGCTCGTGATTTCACGCAGGAGACGTTCATCCGGGCGTTCCAGCGGCTCAAGGACTTTCGCAGCGAGTCGTCGTTCGGGACCTGGATTCACACGATCGCGATGTCGGTCTCGCTCAACGGGCTTCGCAAGGTCAAGCGGTTCAGGACGCGCGAGTCGTCGCTCGACGAGGCGCTGACGGTCGGAACGGCAACGCGCCACGCGGAGCCGGATCTCAAGGAACGGCTGCGACAGGCGATCGACGCGCTGCCAGAGGGATACAGGACGGTGTTCGTGATGCACGACGTGGAAGGGTTCACGCACGAGGAGATTGCCGCCGCGCTCGGCGTTCAGGCGGGGACCTCGAAGGCGCAGCTCTTCAGAGCGAGAGCGAAACTCCGCGAGGCACTCGCGGACTTCGCAGGAGAATGGGTGTCATGACCGACGACGATCGCATGGACGCGCTGCTGCGGCAGATGGCGGCGGACGAATACAACCGCCCACCGGACATCGTGCCGCGCGAGCAGATGTGGGACGCTGTCCGGCAGGGACTGGAACAGGGCACGGTGGGAACCGGGAACGGCGAACAGGGATCCGGCAAGGCGCTCCCGTTCGTTCGGCGTGTGCCGCGGTGGATCTACCTGGCTGCTGCCGCCGTCCTGCTCCTCGCCGTCGGCATTCAGGTTGGTCGCGTCCTCGGGCCGACGACCGTGCCCGGATCCGAGCAGGAGCGGATAGCGGTGACTCCGGACTCGTTAGGTCGCGACACGGCCGACTCGCGCATTCAGCTCCCCGACGACTCGCCTCGGCGCGACATCGCCGGAGTCGACCAGCGCAGCGACGACAACGGCCGGCCTCGCCCGCGGCCGCGTCCCGAGCCGGAGCGTCACGCCGCCCCCGACCTCGCCGCTGAAGGCGCGTCGCGGGCATACAACGTCGTCGCCGCGCAACATCTCACGCAGGCCGAAGCGCTGCTTACCGCATTCAAGGGCGACCTGAATCAGGGTCGCATGGACACGCAGATCGCATCGTGGGGGAAGGAGCTGCTCTCGAACACGCGCCTCCTCCTCGACTCACCCGTGGCGAGTGATCCCGTTCGCCGCAAGCTGCTGCAGGACCTCGAGCTCGTGCTCGTTCAGATCGTTCAACTCTCTCCCGGTGCCTCGGCTCGTGAACGCGACCTGATCGAGGGCGCGCTGACCGATGACCAGGTACTGACGAGACTTCGCACTGCGATTCCCTCGCAATCGGGAACGTGAGGACCAGACCCATGAAAATCACGACCATGAGTGTCGCGCTGACGCTGGCGGCGACTTCGACGTTGGCCGCGGCGCAACCATCCACGCGAGCGACGTACGAGCGCTCCTACTCGCGCACCGCGCGTGCTACGGCGTCGGCCAACGCCACCGCTCACGCCACCGCCCAACTCGGTGCGTCAGACGCGGGGCCGACGCTGCCCGCTCTCCGCCAGGGCGATCCGGCCGACTCGCTCTACCGCCGCGCTCGTGAGGCACTGAACCGGCGTAACTACAACCAGGCTGCGGACCTCTTCAAGCAGGTGACCGATCGTTTCCCGCGGTCGCGGTCGGCGCCGTCGGCGATGTACTTCCGCGCGTTCTCTCTCTACCAGACGGAGAGCGCCGACCGGATGCGTGAGGCGCGCGACGTCCTCACGGCGCTCGGGCGGGACTACCCGAATGCGGATCTCGCGGACGCGCGGGCGCTGCGACTCCAGATCTGCGGGAAGCTCGCCCAGCGCGGCGACGCCGAGTGTGCCGCCGAGGTTGCGCGGGTCGCGGACCCGAGCCGTGGGCAGGCGAGCGGCGGGAATGCCCCCGCGTCGGGTCAGCCTGCCCGCTGTGCCGACGACGACGATGACGAGCGCATCGTCGCGCTGAACGCGCTCTTGCAGATGGACTCCGAGCGCGCGATGCCGCTGCTCAAGCGCGTGATGGAGCGGCGAGACGCGTGCGCCCACGTGCTCCGTCGCAAGGCCGTGTGGCTCATCTCGCAGAAGGGCGGTGACGAAGCCGCGGACCTGCTCATGCAGGCGGCGCGCAACGACCCCGATCGCGAGGTGCGCGAGCAGGCCATCTTCTGGCTCGGGCAGGTGCGCACGGAGCGCGCCGTCGACCTGCTCGAGGACGTGCTCAAGAATTCCACCGACCGCGACGTGCGAGACAAGGCGATCTTCGCCCTCTCGCAGCAGCGTAATCCTCGTGCAGGCCAGATCCTCCGCGACTTCGCCGAGCGCGAGAGCGAGCCCCAGGACCTGCGCGAGCAGGCGATCTTCTGGCTCGGGCAGAACCGCTCCGAGGAGAACGCGAACTACCTCAAGTCGCTCTACGGCCGCGTCAAGAACGATGGTCTCAAGGAGAAGATCATCTTCTCGCTCTCGCAGCAGCGCGCGTTCGGGAACGGCGATTGGGTGATGAACATCGCGCTCGACCAGAACGAGAGCATCGAGATGCGGAAGCACGCGCTGTTCTGGGCGGGACAGAGCGGAGCGTCCATCGACCAGTTCTCGTCGCTGTACGACAAGGTGACCGAGTCGGAGATCAAGGAGCAGCTGATCTTCGTGCTGTCGCAGCGCGGCCGCGACGCGAAGGCAATCGACAAGCTCATGGACATCGCGCGTAACGACAAGGACCGTGAGATGCGGAGCAAGGCGATCTTCTGGCTCGGCCAGTCGCGCGACCCGCGGGTCGCGAAGTTCCTCGAGGATCTCATCTCCCGGTAGCGGAGGTCCCATGCGCGCGCTGGTCTACCTGCTCCTGGCCGCGGCCGTCGCCGCGCCGCGGCTGGGAGCGCAGTCCCTCGCCGAACGGGTGCGCGCGGTGAGGGACGGGACGGTTCAGATCGTGTACGCGTCGCGTCCCGATGCGTGCGGCGACGGCAATGACGTGATCGCGTTAGGCAGGCTGGTCACCGTGTATCCGTCGATCCGTGGCCACGGCTGGTCGAACGTGAACTGCCGGTTCGGTCCGGCGCATTCCCTGGTCACGGTGCGGGACGGCGAGGTGACGGCGGTGCGCACCTTCGTCGGTGCTCCGCGCCGAGCCCGTCCCATCCGTGACCTCGGCACCGTTCCGGCGGCCGACGCCGCGGACTTCTTCCTCGGGCTCGCGTCCACGGGCACGAGTCGCGTGGCCAGCTGGTCGGTCATGGCGGCAGCGCTGGCCGACAGCGCCGATATCTGGCGTCGCCTGCTGGCGCTTGCGCGCGAGGACGACAGGCCGTCCGATGTGCGGAGCAGCGCGCTCTACTGGTTGAGCGGTGTGGCCCCCGCCGAGGCTGTCGGCCCACTGGCAGCCATCGCTCGCTCGGGAACGGAGCCACGCTCGGCGCGCGAAGGGGTGCTCACGGCGCTCTCGCAGCTGCGTGATGCCGCGGGAGTCCCGACGCTCATCGCGCTGGCACGGGGCGACGAGGCCGCCTGGCTGCGCGAGCGCGCGATCTTCTGGCTCGGCAACACCGACGACGAGCGCGCGCGGACGACACTGCGCGCGCTGGCGTCGTCCGACACGCTCGCGACGAACCTGCGCGACCAGGCGATCTTCGCGCTGGGGTTCCTGGACAAGCAGGGGTCGAACGGGCCGTTCCTCCGCGAGCTCTACGGACGGCTCGAGAGCAATCGCCTGAAGGACAAGGTGATCCACGCCGTCGCGCAACTCGACGAGCGCGAGGACCAGCGATGGCTCGACCGTCTCGTGCTCGACACGAGCCAATCGATCGGGCTGCGCAAGCAGGCGCTCTTCTGGCGCGGGCAGAAGCAGGACGCACCGTTAGGCGAACTCGTCGAGCTGTACCCGCGACTCGATTCGCGGGAGCTGCGCGAGCACTACGTGTTCGTGTTGTCCCAACGTCGCGAGTCCGCCGCGGTAGACCGACTCATCGACATCGCTCGCAACGACACGGATCGCGCGATTCGCGCGAAAGCGACGTTCTGGCTCGGCCAGAGCCGCGACCCGCGAGCCGCACGGTACCTCGAGGAGAGGATCAACAGATGATGTATCGATACGCCATTACCGTCGGGTTTGCCGCCTCGAGCGCGACGACGACGCTCGACGCTCAGACGATCGCCGACCGCGTGTCGCGCGCGGGCAACGGCACGATTCGCATGACGTTCGCCACGCGCCCGGAGCTCTGCGGGCGCGGCGGGAGCATTCATCGCGGACCAGGCTGGCGCACGTCGTGGGGCGACTACGATCGCACCCGCGACGTCGAGTGGGACGCCGCGTGCGACTACGGCCCGGGTCGACTCGTTCTCGACAAGCGTGAGGGCGAGATCGTGGCGATTCGTTTCTACATCGGCGGCCGCTGGCGTCCCGGCGGCTCGGATGTCACCGATCTCGGGAACGTGAACGCGGTGGAGGCGTCGAACTACCTCGTGTCGCTCGCTTCGACGCTGCCGGGGAAGGCGGGCCGCGACGCGATCTTCCCCGCGACGGCCGCGGATAGCGCCGAGCCCTGGCCGGGACTCTTTCGTATTGCGCGCAACGACGAGCGTCCGCGTGAAACGCGCAAGCAGGCTGTGTTCTGGCTCGGCCAGGCGGCCGGTGAAGCCGCGACGGCTGGGCTGGATTCGCTCTCGCGCGATGGTAACGTGGATCGCGAAGTACAGAAGGCGGTCGTCTTCGCGTTCTCGCAGCGGCCGCGCGAGGAAGGCATTCCGGCGCTCATCCGCATCGCGAAAACCCATCGCGATCCGGAAGTCCGTCGGGATGCGGTGTTCTGGCTCGGTCAGTCGAACGATCCGCGGGCAATTGCACTGTTCGAGGAGCTGCTGACCAAGCGTTGATCCGACCCCGAGATCGGGGTCGAAATCGGGGTCAGATTCGAATAGAAGCGTTTCATTGCAGTCGGGACGTGCGGTGCGAGCCACCATCTCGAACTCCGACAGTTACTACGCGAACTGCTGGAGATCAGGATGGGCAGGACGGCTCCTCGCGAGCGACTCTGCCGCCGCCCGAGTCATCTTCGTCATCTTGCGCATCCGGTTAATCCCCTCTCCTGCCGTTCCCCCCACCTGGACCGGTCGCGATGCCGACTCGCGTGATGAGGCTCGGTGAGACCAAC
>DASURJ010000624.1:0-7184 GCA_036280115.1 Gemmatimonadaceae bacterium | reverse complement strand
TCACCGGCCAGGACGTCGAACCGGTAGTGCACGCCACCCCAGATGCGCGACAGGGATGCCTCCTCACCCGTCTCGCGATAGTGAGCCGCGCGGCCGGGGAAGAGCACCGCCATCACCTCGGCGGCGGCAGCCGACTGCGTCGAATGCCCCGACGGGTACGACGGGAAGGGGGGCGTCGCGAACACCGTCACCAGCGCGGGATCCATGGTGATCGGACGCGCGAGCCAGTACGTGAACTTCGTGTCCCAGCACGCAACGAAGGCGTCGTACATCGCCACGCTCAGGTACGCGCGGGCGCGCGCCGCATGCGGGATGCTCAGCCGGTGCGATGCGATCTCGTCCTCCATGAACAGTTCCCACCGAACCGACGGCGCGTCGGTCGCCCAATAGCGAGCAGCGTCGATCTGCTGCGATGTGCGACCACCGTCGGCCAGCGCGCGCAGCTCAGCCATGTCGGCCGCGAACCGAGCAGACCCGGGCAACGGCGGTGGCTCGGAGCGATAGGCGGCCCCCGATGGGATCACCCAGGTCCGCCACGAACCGGCGAGCGCGTCGAAGGGGTCCGCGACGCGCCTCGGTGGCGTCGGCTTCCACATCCCGTCGCCGGCGGGGGGTGTCCCGGACCAGGCCTCGGCAGAGCCGTCATGCATGGCACGCTCCAGCACGCGGGACGCCACCGCGCGGCCTAACGCCCACCCGGCCTCGACGTCGCTCCGGTACGCGGCGCCCGCCACGATCCGCGACTCGGCGGCGGCGCGCCCATCGCGCGTGAAGGCGGCCGTGTCCTCCGTCGGAAACGCGTACGAGAGGATCACCGCCGCCGCAGCCGCCACCGCGGCGTGCTCCGACGGGTAGCTCGGCACGTTACTGATAGGGACCAGCGCTCGCACGCGCCCACTGGCCCGTGCCGGCGGCGTGCGGTTGTAGGCGTACTTCGCGTCCCACGCGGCGACCGTTGCGTCGTACATCGCGACGTGGAGCAGCGCCATGATACGCGCCGCGCGCGCCGGGGTAGCGATGCGCACGTCGGGCAAGAGCGGCCAGTAGAAGTCGAGGAGCTTCACGGCACGGAGCGACCACGGGGCGCCGGGATCGCCGGCGTGCGCGTGCATCAGCGAGTCGCCGATGGGTGTGCGCGCCGCCTGCAGTCTCAGGATCTCGTCGAGCTCCGAAGCCGTCTGTGCCGACGCCTGCGCCGCGGGCGCGACGGGCCGGACGGCCGCGGCGTTCGGCAGCACCCACGTGGTCCAGCCGGCGACCTCGCCACGCGCGACTCGCCCCGGCTCGGTTGGCGCATCGCCGCACGACAACCCAGACCCCAGCCAAGCGGCGAGCACAGACGCGCGCGCCACCCCGGCGCGCCGCAACGCCGCGCCGGTCACCGCACGACGACCTCCCCGCTCGGGACACCGTCCGGGCGGAACGTGATGGTGCGCGGCACGCCCGGCCCGCCGTCGCCAAACGAGTCGCGATAGGGACGTACCACGAACGGCCGTGGTGTGGTCACCGGTTCGCCCTTGTCCGACGCCGGCTCGATCGTAATGACGTGCGTCCAGCGGAGGGCGCCGCTGCTGTTCTTCTCGCGGAGGTTGAGCGGCAACGTGAGGCCGCCCGGGACGGGGTAGCCTAACGGGTTCGCGATCCAGTCATCACCGGGAAACTCTTCCTCGCCGTTCAGGTAGTCGACAACTCCCGAGAACTCGCCCCACCCCGTGTCGTCGCGCGAGTTGACCGCGCCGGTCGCGTCGGGAAGAAACTTTCCGTACGACAGCCAGACTGCGGTGGGCAACTCGATGTCGCGCACCATCCACCCTTCGTATACCCAACCCGGCTGGAGCTGCGTGAGGCGGACCCACATGTCGTTCTGAGGCGTCTCACGCGGCGCCATGTTGAAGAGCCAGATCCCCGCCTCCTCGTGCGACGGGTACCCGTTCCGGTGGTTGTCGCTCGGCGAGAACATCGTGAACTGGCCAGGTCGTTCGCGGAGTGGCAGGCCGGGCGACGTCAGCGCTCCCTGCACGGAGAGCGACGCACGAGCGTTCCGGAACTCGCCGGCGAGAAGCCGGTGGTCCGAGGGCGCGGCCACTGTGCCCCCACCGGGCTCGTACGTGACGAGGAACGACGCCGGGTTCTGGACCGGGTTCGTGAGCGCGGCCGGCGCCGGCCCCGCGGCGATGGTGCCTAACGAATGTGCCACGCCCTGACGATCGATGACCCACGCCTCGTACCGCCCGGGCGTACCGTCGGCGAGTGCGGGGAGAGCGTCGAGCGCGAGACTCAGCGTCGTCCCGGCCGGCAAGCCCGCGCTGGTCGGATCGCCGCCCCCGCACGCGATCAGGGCGGGGGCGGCGATCGCGAGCCGAACCGCGCGGATGGCCGCGCGTGCGCTCACTGATCCGGTCCTCCTCCAGGCTCTTCCTCTGCCGGCGTGCTGCGCCCGCTGATCTTCGTCGCGAAGAACCCGGCCACGACCGCCACTACGCCGCCGACGACCAGCAGCGTGCGCCGGCGCGAGAACTGCCGTTCGTCGATGCGCGTCACGTACCGCTGGGGTAGCCTCACGCGCACGCCCCCCAACTCGGAGATGTAGCCACGGAACTGCGTTGCCGCCGTCGCATCGACCAGCAGTTCGTCCCCTTCGACCCCGGCGAGCGTGCCCTCGAGCCGCACGACCCCGGGGCCGATCTTTTCGTTGAGCGCGACACGCCCTTCGTCGGTGACCTCGAGCGCGACCTGCGCGCCCGGGGCAGGCGCGCTCCGCACAGGGACGTACGAGAAGCACGCCGTGCACAGGTGGAGTACGCCAACCGCGAGCGCAACAGGACGAGACGACATTCGCTTACCGCTCCATCACGACACGTTCGGGTTCGAGTTCTTCTCGTTCAGGCTGATCGGAATGCACTTGTCCCGTTCATCCAGGTAGGTGTTCTTGATCGGTGCCGGCTCGGCGTTCCAGCGGCGTAAGTCCCACAGCCGGCGCAGCTCGAGCCAGACGACGGCCCCCCGCTCGTTCTGGAGAATCGGCCAGGCTTCCGCAGCGGTCGTCGCCGTCAGGTCTGGAAGCGGGCTCGAACTGCTGCGGTAGAACGCCCGCTGCTGGTTGATCAACCCCATCGCGCCGGGGACATCGTTGTTCCTGAGCGCAGCCTCGGCGCGGAGCATCAACATCTCGGTGCCCTTGACGAGTGGAATGTCCGCTCCGAGTCCGATGTACTTGCGCTGGCGGAAGAATGGCGTTCGTCCGTCCTGGCCAGCCGCGATCGCCCCGCTCGTCGTGCGAACGGTGTCCCACGGCACACGCGCGTCCGTCTTCGGGTTGGTTGCCCACTGCGTGTTGTAGACGGTGTACTCGAGCCGGTTGTTGGTCTCGAACACGAGGTCGTTGTTCTCGTCGCCGGTATTCGTGGAGAACGGCGCGACGAAGACGTAGCCCGTAGGGACACGCTCCGCATCGGCTACCGCCTCGGTCCACTTGTCCTGCCACGCAAGGACCGATGCGCGTCCCCCGTACGCGACACGCAACAACGAGTCGCCGATGGCGCCGGTCAACTCGTTCGCAATGCGTATCGCCTCCGTGAAGTGCGCCTCCGCGCGAGCGAAATGCACCGTGTTACTCTCCGCCGGTCCGCCGTCGATCACCGCCTGGCAGACCGTCTCACCGAGGAGTCGATTCGCGAGGCCCGCGTAAATGTAGGCGCGCGCCGCGAGCGGGCTCGTGTCGAAGTCATCGCCGAGCACCTCCTGCATCCGCTCGATGCCCGTTTCGGCGACCCAGCGCGCTTGCTGCATGTCGCCCCACATGCCGTTCACGTCCTCGTCACGAACGATACCTCGGTTGAAGAGCCCCTGTTCGCTGTAGCTACCGCCGTGGTACAGCTCATCGGCCATGATCGCGAGGTTTTGCGCCGTCGCGTCAACGGCTTCCGACAGGGAGTAGGCCATGCCGGTCACCAGGCCGGGCATGGCGTTCGGTTGATTCAAGTCCTCATCCTCGATCGGTCCGGGGTTCTGGACGTCGAAGAAGTTGCAGGCGGCGAGCGCCAGGAGGCTCGTGGCCACCGAGGCGCGCCGCAGCAGTGCCATCATATGCATTGCGTTGATCCTCGGGTTGTCGTTACCAGCCCACACGGAGCGCCAGCGTGAACGAGCGGAGTTGCGGCAGCACGTAGTACTCACGGCGTCCGACCTGGTTGTCCGACTGGTCGGCCGATTCGGGATCGAGGCCAGAGTAGTCGGAGCTGAAGAACAGGTTGCGACCGGACAACGTCAGCGTCGCGTTCTGCATTCCGCGAAGCAGACGCGGCGGGAGTCGATACGAGAGCGTCGCGTACCGCAGGCGGAAGAAGTCGGTCTTTTCGAACCACGCATCGGACAGCTGTACCGTGCGGTCGACCGCACAGCGAACCTGCTCCAGCGCGGTCAGGTCGTCATCGGCCGTGGCGTCACCCTTCATCGCCGCGATGATTTTCCTCTGCGCCGCGAAGCACGGGCGCCAGTTCCCGCGGTTGGCGTTCTGGTAACCGACCCAATTCTGGTTGTACGCACCGAGCTGGAACTCACCGAGCATGTCGAGCGAGAACCGCTCGAAGAGCGTGAGGGTCGTCCCCAGACCGATGATCTGTTCGGGGAAGGTCGGACCGAGGAAGACGGGCGCGGCCGAGATCTCCGGAGCAGCGCGCTCGTTCGGGTTGAGCACCTTGTACGCGAACACGGACGGTACGGGATAACCCTCGCGCACCTCCGTGCTGACGCCGATCGAGATGAGCGGCTCATCGCCGAGATCGATCGCCTCACTTTCGATCTTCGTATAGTTCACGCGCCCGCGCCAATCCACCCGCGCACTCCGGATGATTCCCGCTTCGACGCGGGTCTCTATGCCCCTGTTCTGCACTTCGCCGACGTTCTCGAGCTGGCGCTCCAGAAACCCTTCCGACGGTGGGTATCGCACCTGGATGAGGGCGTCCTGAGTACGCGTATCGAAGTACGTGAAGTCGACCGAGTAGCGTCCGGCGTACGCGCTGGCTTCGAATCCGACCTCCAACTCGCGCGTCGTTTCCGGCCCCAGATCCTTGTTGCCGATCTGGTTCGGTGCGAACCCGGGCTTCGCTTCGTCGCCGGCGATCGGATCCCACGTCCGCACGGCGTCGAACGCGCCCGGGGCCTTGCCCGACTCGCCTAACGCCGCGCGGAGCTTGAACGTCTCGATCCGGTCGGGCCAGAACGCGTGATCGGACAGCACGTACGAGAGTCCCACCTTCGGGTACGGCTGCAGCCCGAAGTCCTCACCGAACGCGCTGTTCCCATCGACGCGGAGGCCGAGCGTCAGGAACGCCCGGTCCCGCCACCCGATCTGCTCCTGCGCGAACAGCCCCGCATTCACGACGCGCCGTCGCGTGTCGGTCGGCACGGTGCGAATCGCGCCGCTCGTCAGCACGGGCTCGCCCGGGGCCGAGAACTCCGTGGCGGTCACGTTGGTCTGGAACAGGTTGTCCTGGAACACCTGTCCGCCGACCGACGTGCTCGACACCCACACACCGCCGAATTCCTTGCGGTACGATGAGGCCAGGTCGATCGACAGATTCTTTCGGGTCCAGTCCTGCTCGCTCAACGTGCCGGTCGGGTTGCGAACGTGCCCGAACGGAATGAGCGACCGGTTCTCCGCGCTATTGTAGTCGTAGCCGATCGAGAGCCGGTTGGTCCAGCTCTGGACGGGGGCGTAATTGACCGTGAACCCGGAGATGAAGTGATCGGTGCGGGTCTTGGTGTCGATCCGCAGCGACTCCCCGTTGTTCATACATATCTCTGCCGCCGACGAGCACCCGGTGCCGCTGCGGTAGTTGCCGCCCGTCCCGCGTGCGACGTTGAGGAAGAACCCGTTGGCGAGGTTACCGTCCGGCACCCAGGTTTGATCCCCGCGCTGGTACGAGGAGTTGAGACCGAGCTCGAGGTCGCGCCACGGCCGGAACGCGAAGTTTCCGCGGAACCCACCAGTCTTGTAGACGCCGGGGTCGATGGCGCCCTCCTCGCTCGAGAGGTTGCCGGACATGAAATACTGCATGATGTCTCCGCCGCCGCCCACCGAAAGCGACGACCGGGCGATTGCCCCGGTCCGAATCCACTTCCCACTCGACGGACAGGTGACATCCTCGAACGGGATCTCCTCCCCGAACGCGGGGCTCGTCGGCGTGATGTTGAGCCCGAAGAGCTCGGGTCCACGGCAGCTCTTCAGGTACGCGACCGTCGGGTCACCCTCGAGGTCGAGGTAGTTCAGGTCGTTCGTGCCACCCGCCAGCTCGATGGACCACTGTGGCCGCCCCACCCGCCCGCGTTTCGTGAAGATCTGGATGACGCCGCCCGATGCCTCGGTACCGTACAGCGTCGTCGCCGCGGCGCCCTTCACGACCTCCACCCGCTCGATGTCCTCAGCGCGGATGTCGTTGAACGGGTTGACGACCTGGCGAGCGTTAGGCACGACCGGCGTGTCGCCGTTGTAGATCCGGACGCCGTCCACGTAGATGATCGGGTTGTTCGACTGCGAGATGCTGTTGTTCCCGCGGAGTCGAATCACGCCGCCCGCACCCGGCTGCCCGGAATTCCCGAGCACGGTCACGCCGGGCGTCTGCGCCGCGAGTAACTGCTGGGCGTTCGCGACTGGCGCATCCTCGATTTGCTCGGCGGAGATCGTCGCCATGCTGTTGGAGATTTCCTTGCGCCTGACGTCTCCGGTCGCCGTCACGACCACCTGCTCGAGCGCAACGGGCGCCTCGCGAATCGTGAAGTCGAGCGTCGCTGTCTCGCCCGCGACGACCGTCACCGGGCTCGTCGCGGCCGAGAACCCCAGCCGCTGCACCCGGACCTGCCGCGGGCCCGGCGGCACGTTGTTCAGCCGGTACTCGCCGTTGTCGTTGGTTTGCGCGCCGATCTGCGTGCCGACGACGCTCACGGTGGCCGCACCGAGCGGTCGGTTCGCGCCTTCGACGACAACGCGTCCCCGGATCGAGCCGAGCTGTTGCGCGTGGAGAGGAACCGCCGCGACCGCTAGGGCAAACGCCGCGACTACGAATGTGAGGAATGACGAACGTAGCTTGACGCGCATGTGACACCCCCCGCCGAAGTTCTGCACTCGGCGCGCGGCGTCGTCCACGCGAGCCGCGCGCGCACGACCTGATTGTGTCGCCGCCGAC
>DASURJ010000623.1:0-12626 GCA_036280115.1 Gemmatimonadaceae bacterium | reverse complement strand
GGGGCGTTACCTGTTCCCGTTCATCACATCCACATTCACGATCATCGGCGGCCTGCTGCTGATCACCGTGATCGCGATCTACATCGGCGCCGACCCGGACACGTATCACGACGGGCTGATGAAGCTCTTCCCGAGGCCATGGCGGCGGCGCGCAGGTGAGGTGTTGACCGCCGTGTCGCTCGCGCTCCGGAGGTGGCTCGTCACACAGCTCATCGCGATGCTCGTGATCGGCACCGTCACCACGATCACGCTGCTCGCCCTCGGCGTGAACGCGGCGGTGCCGCTCGGCGTCATCGCGGGGTTGTTCGAGTTCATCCCCACCGTCGGCCCGATCTTGAGCGCCGTGCCCGCGGTCGCGATGGGCTTCGTGGATTCGCCGGAGAAAGCGCTCGCCGTCATCATCGCGTACGTCGTGATCCAGCAGCTCGAGAACTACCTGCTGATCCCGTACCTCATGCGCGAGGGCGTGGACCTGCCGCCGGCGCTCACGATCATGGCGCAGGCGCTCATGGCGCTCATCTTCGGCTTCCTGGGGCTCCTGTGCGCGGTGCCGATGCTCGCGGCCGTCATGGTGACGGTGAAGATGCTGTACGTGCAGGATGTCGTGGGTGAACCGGTCGAGGTGTTCGAGGACCTCGACGACGATGACTGATCGGGCCATCGACGACGCCCGATCCACCCCCTCGCCGGCCCCCGACTCGGGCGGTTCGCGCGACGACCCAATCCCGCTCGTTCGCCGGTTCCCCGCGCTCGCGGCCATCCCGCGAGCGCGGTTGGGACGTTACCCGACGCCGGTCGAGAAGATCGAAGGGTTTCGCGACATCGACTCGCTGTACGTGAAGCACGAGGACCTGTCGTCGGATGTCCTCGGCGGCAACAAGGTACGATCGCTCGAGTTCCTGCTCGGTCGCGTGAGCGCGGGCGAAACGATCCTCACGCTCGGCGGCGTCGGCTCGACGCACGTGCTCACCACCGCCGTTCACGCCGCCCGCCTCGGCGCGAAGACCATCGCCGTGCGCTGGCGACACGACATGCACACGGCCGCCGAAGAAGTCGCGGAGCGCACCGCACAGGAATGCGCAGAGCTCGTGACGACCTCGCACATCGCGACCGCGCTGATCCCGCTGTTGCGGATGCGACTCACGCGGCGAGCGCACTACATTCCGCTTGGCGGCAGCACCGCGCTCGGCACCCTGGGTCACGTGAACGCGGCACTCGAGCTGGCCGACCAGATCGACCGTGGCGACATCCCTGTGGTGCAGCGGCTGGTCGTTCCGCTGGGAAGCGGCGGGACCGCGGCCGGGCTCGCGCTCGGCCTCGCGATCGCGGGGCTCGATACCGTGATCGTCGGCGCACGCGTGGGGCCGAGGGTCGGCGCGAACAAGTGGCGCGTGCTCCGGCTCATCGAGAAAACGCGACAGTTGATCACGCGATACACCGGACGGCCCCCGCCGGCAGTCGATCGCGATCGCGTCGTGGTATCTCACGAACTGTACGGTGGCGCGTACGCTCGCCCGCATCCCACGGCCGAACATGCCGCGGTGATGCTGGATACGCTCACGGGCTGGCGGCTCGACTCCACGTACAGTGCGAAGGCGTTCGGCGTCGCCCTGGATGTGGCGGGGGAGCAGTCGTTGTCGACACTGTTCTGGATGACGTTCGACGGGCGCTGGATGAAGGTCCCCCTCGATCCTTACTGAGAGCCCACCCAGTGATCACACTAAGCGACGGCGTCGAGATCGCGTACGATGACGTCGGGACCGGAATCCCCGTCGCGTTCGTTCACGGGTTTCCGCACAACCGCTCGTTGTGGGCGCCGCAGGTCAGCGGACTGCTCGATCGCGCGCGGTGCATCGCGCCGGACCTGCGCGGCTTCGGGGACAGCTCGCGGAACGGGCCGTTCTCCATGGACCAGTACGCGGATGACGTGGCGACGTTACTCCGCACGCTGGGCGTCGAGCGCGCGGTGGTCGTGGGACTCTCGATGGGCGGCTACATCGCGTTCGCGCTTTGGCGTCGTCATCGCGCGCTCGTGCGCGGGCTCGTGCTCGCCGATACGCGCGCGGGCGCGGACTCGGACGAGGGGCGCGAGAAGCGTCGCTCACTCATCGAGGTCGCGCGTACGCGGGGGAGCGGCGCGGTGGCGGACGCCCAGATCACCGGGATGATCGGCAAGACGACGCGCGAGAAGCGTCCGGGGATGATCGACGAGGTCCACCGGATGCTCGAGAGCGCGCCGGTGGAGGGGATCGTGGGCGCGCTCGAGGCGATGATGGGGCGTCCGGACTCGACGCCGACGCTGGCGACGATCGACGTGCCGACGCTCGTGGTGGTGGGAAGCGAGGACGTGCTGACGCCGCCGAGCGACGCCGAGATGCTACGCCGGGAGATCCGGAACAGTCACCTGGAGGTGATCGAGCACGCGGGGCACGTGAGCAATTTCGAGCGGCCTGCGGCGTTTAATCATGTATTGACGGAGTATCTGGCGGGATTTGAGTATAGCTAGAACTGCGAAAGGCGAAGCGCGAACGGCGAAGCGCGAGAAGCGAGGCGCGAACGGCGGGGGAACGGCGGGCTGTGTTCGCCGGGTCCGCCCTTCGCGCTTCGCCTTTTGCACTCGCCTTTCGAGCCTCGCTTTTAGCGCTTCGCCGTTCGCGCTTCGCCGTTCGCGCTTCGCCGTTCGCGCTTCGCCGTTCGCTCTTCGCCCGGTCAGCCGTCAATACCTGATCCACTACCTCGTCGGCCTCCCCGGCGGATTCGGCCCCTTGAATATGTCCCTATTGATCTGCACGTATTGCTTCAGATTGCCCGGTACATCCTCTTCCGGGAAGATCGCGGTCACCGGGCACTCGGGCTCGCAGGCTCCGCAATCGATACACTCGTCGGGGTGGATATAGAGTTGCTCAGGGCCTTCGTAGATGCAGTCCACCGGACAAACGTCTACGCACGCCTTGTCCTTCGTACCGATGCAAGCTTCCGTGATGACGTATGGCATTGCGGGCTCTGAGGTTCGTCGAGAGGAAGGGTCGTAAGGTTATGATATCCGACGCGAGTGTGAGCCGACAAGGGCGCAGCCCAGCAACGGCGCGAAGCCGAACCGGCGCACGCCCGAGAGGCCGTTGCGCCGTTTCCGGCCTTCATTCTCGCCACGGCGGGGTGTCACCTCGCTTGCGGACCAGCTCGGGATTTCGGCGGTAGAGCGTCGCCGTCTTCCCGATCACCTGGATGACCGCTGCCCCCGTGGCCGTCGCGAGCGCCGCCGCCACGTCCTTCGCTTTCGTGTCCACCGGTTTTCCGATCTGCACCTTCACGAGCTCGCGCGCGCGCAACGCCTCCTCGAGCGACTGAATGACCGTGGGCGACAGGCCCTGCTGCCCGACGTGCACGAGCGGCGTGAGATGGTGCGCTTCGGCGCGAAGCTCGGCGCGGTCTTTCCCGGACATTGGCATCGGCTTCATCGGTTCTCTCCCACTCGCACGAAGTACGGCCGCGGGTCCACGGCGTCGCCGTCCCACCAGCGGGTATCGAAGCGCGCACGCATGAGCTGAAAGTGCAGGTGCGGCGTGTCGGGCGGCGCGTTCCCCGTGGTGCCGACGTACCCGATGGTATCGCCCTGCGCGAGCTTCGTGCCCCGCGCGAGCCCGTCACGGAAGCGATCGAGGTGCGCGTAGTAGAACATCCATCGCTCGGACGGGTCCACCGCGTACACGGCGAGCCCGCCCGGCCCAGAGTTGCGGACCCGGTACACCGTCACGTCGGTAACCGCGAGCACTGGCGTCCCGCGCGGAGCGAGGATGTCGATCGCGCGATGCGTGCGACCGCCGCGCATGGCGTTGAACGTGTCCGGCACGCGCTCTGGCGACACGCCCTCCACCGGCACAATGAGAGCGGGCGGCTCGAGTGAGATCACCGCCGTGTCCGCCATCGGCGCTGGCGCGTCGGGCGAAGCGCGGGTCGAATCGGCGGCGGGACGCGGAGTCGGGGGAGGCACGCGCGGCGGCGTGCACGCAGCCACGGACCAAAGCCAGGCCGCGAGCACGACGCCGCGCTGAATCGTTCGAGCTCGGTTCGAGCCGTGGGCTCGAACCGTCATGCGTTCGCTTCGCCTAGCCGGCGTAGCAGTAGGTGCACTTCCCTTTTTCCTGCGCCTGGTTGACCGCGAGCACTCCGGACGGCACGAGCATGAAGCCCGGGATGAGCCCTTTCTCGAACTCGGCTTTCGCCTGTTCCGGGGTGACCCCGGCGTTCTTGGCGAGCAGCCCGCTGATGACCGTGTGGGCGATGTTGCAGACGACGAACGTCACGCCGCGCGGTTGAAGCTGATCGATCGCCATGGTGGGGAACATCAGGTCGCCCTGCTGCGGCTTGTAGTAGATGTTCCGCGTGGCCGGCGCGTTGGTTTTCGGGTCGTTCACTTTCGCGAACTCGCCGAGCTTGTACTTCGCCCAGATCTCGTCGGTGTACGCGATGGGGATGGAGAAATGCCGCAGCCCGATGACGGCGCTGAGGTCCTTGTCGGTGACCTTGTAGGTGGCCTTCATGGTGTCCATCCAGTTCATCGCGTACGCGAGCGAGAACCCGGAGTCCACGCTCGTGGCGTCGAAGTACTGGCGGTGTTTTCCCTTGACCCCGTTGAGCCACCGGTCGCTTGCGCCCTGCCCCTGGGCGACCGGTGCCGCGGCGGCGAGGAGGGCGGGTGTACCGAGGAGCGCGGCACTCCCGGCGCCTACCTGTGCGAGAAAGGCGCGGCGTGAGCTGTCAGCGTCGTGGCCGTTCATGGTGACGTTCTCCCTTCCTAGGTTTCGGTCGCCGGTTGGAACTGCGGCGTCCCGGTCGGGCGACTCGGGGGAGAGAATACACAGGGACGGGGAAGATAGCGAGCACGGCCGTAAAGCCAGCCCGACGCGCACACTCAATCCCTGGCTGCCCCCGGGCGAATCATCGTTAGGCCGCAACGTCGTCGGATCCAGGAAACCCGTGCTGCTTTCGCCCGACGTCCCCTTCGTGCTTCGCGGTACTCTTGTAGAGCTCGAACCGCCCATCCGCCGCGTAGGTCGCGACGCGAGCGCGCAGGGCTGACATCTCGTCGGGCAGCATGGGCACGAAGTCCGACGCAATGCGCACGTTCTGGCGCAGTACGCGCATCGAGTCGATCCCCGTCACCGTCGTCGTGACCGGCAGGCTCATGGCGTAGCGGAGTGCTTCCTCCGCCGTCAACACGCGCTTCCGCACCGCGTCCCCCTCGCCACCCATGCTCTTCATCCCGAGCACCGCGAGCCCCTGGCGTCGGGCGTTCGGGAGGACGTGCAGCTCGAACGAGCGGAATGACGCGTCGAAGCAGTTGAGCGGCATCTGCACCGAGTCGAACGGGAACTCGTGCGAGAGCATCTCGAGGTGGATCTCCGGCAGCTTGTGGCCCGTGAAACCGACGTAGCGCACGAGCCCTTTCTCCTTCGCCTCCACGAGCGCCTCGATGACGCCGCCGGGAGCGAAGTGACGTTCGGGATCGTTAGGGTACACGACCTCGTGGACCTGCCAGAGATCGAGGTGATCGGTCTCGAGTCGCTTGAGACTCTGCCGGAGCTGTCGCATGGCGACCGTGCGGTCGCGGCCGTGCGTGCAGACCTTGCTCATGAGGAAGACCTGGTCGCGCCGGCCGGCGAGCGCCTTGCCCATGATCTCCTCGCTCTCGCCCTCGTGGTACTCCCACGCGTTGTCCATGAACGTGATGCCGGCGTCGATGGCCGCGTGGATGATGCGGGTGGCCTCGCCGCGGTTGCCGATGGTGCCGAGGTGGTACCCGCCGAGGGCGAGGGCGCTGACGGGCTCGCCGCCGCGGCCGAAGGGGCGGCGCGGGATCCCGACGGACACGCGAGGTTTGGTAGGCATGGCCAGGGCTCGAAGGGGACGGACGCCGGGGTCGCACAAACCGAGCCCCTGGAGGTGTGGGCGGCGGGCCAGGTCGCTCCCGCCTGGAGCGAGCCCACTCCCTGGAGGTGCGGTTACAGTCATCAGTGCCCAGTCATCCAGTCGGCCAGCACATCAGTCGGACTCGAATACTGGCGACTGTGTGACTGGCTACTGATGACTGCAAACGCGCGTCCCGACGGAGGGCTTTTCGGCCGAGAGCGACCTTGCCCGAACGCCCGCACTCGTTTGCTGGCCTTCCCCGCGGCAAGGCGGCCGTGCCCGAAAAGTGACGCCTGGCGCTCACGGGATGACGCCGCGACCACCGCACCGCGAACCGGCGGCTCGACCAGGGGTAGAACCCGAGGAAACCAACGGATTACCCCATGTCCACGTTACGTCACGCGGCGCGGTCGTCGCGCTCGTTCCTGGTATTGGCAGCCTCCCTCCCCCTCCTCGCCGGATGCGTGAACGTCACCGGCGTGGACGACCGCGACCGGGAGCAGCGCCGCCTCGATGGCGCGTGGGACCGCTTCGAGGCCGTCGCGCCGCTGTCCTACACGTACACCGTTCGCGTGAGCTGCGAGTGCCCCTTCGACGTCACGCGTCCCGTGAGCGTGTGGGTGGACCGCGGCGTCGTCGAGTTTCTCTTCTACGAGGACAACGGCGAGGCCGTCCCGTTCTCGTACTCGCACTGGTTCCCGAGCGCCGAGGAGCTCTTCGACGAGATTCAGGACGCGATCTACCGCGACGCGGATTACATCGAGGTGGACTACGACGGGACGTACGGCTACCCCACGAACGTCTTCATCGACTACGACCGCCACATCGCCGACGAGGAGTACTCGATCGTGACGTGGGGATTCAGACGCTGGGACTAGACTACTGGGAACTGCAACCTGAACTACGCTGGTCGCTGTTAGCTGGCGCTGGTAGCTGCAAGGTGAAAAGCAAGAACCCTCGGGAAGCCCCTGTCGACAGGGAGGCCTCCCGAGGGTTCTTGCCTTTAGCTGACAGCGACCAGCGCTGTGATGAAGTTGTCCGGAACCCCGTTAGGCGTTTCTGTCCAGGCAGCCCTGGAAGTTCGGGTTGTTGCGCTCGTCGAGCGGGACCGGGAAGTTGACCGCGTCCCCATAGTTCCCGCCCTTGTGGAACGCCCCCGTCGGGAAGACCGACTCCGCGTTCCGATCGTAGTAGCGCACGAGCCGGCGCAGGTCACCGAGACGGTGGCCCGTGCCAAACAGCCAGAACCCACGCTCGCTGAAGACCTGGTCCACGCGTGCGGCGTCGCTCCCCGCGTCCTCGAGCGGGTCGAGCCCCTCGACGGAGGAGCGTAGCGCGTTCAGGGTCGCGAGTGCACCAGCGGCATCGCCGGCTCGCAACGCAACCTCCGCCTCGATCAATCGCGCTTCGATGCCGCTCACGATCACGACCGGGTCGTACCGGCCCCACTTGGTCTGTTGCACGAACGGCGTGGAGCTGTCGAACGAATTGCCGCTGCCGCCGCTGGTGAGCCGCGGGTCGCGCGCGCTCCGGAACGGCAGCCCGTTCACGCCTTCCAGGTCTGCGAGCACGTACCGCTTGGCGCTGTTGTTCAGCGACCAGATCTGGTTGCTCGTCGAGTTCGGGCTGTGGGCGATCGCGAACTCGAAGTCCGTCGGAACGTCCGCGACCGCCGCCGCGGCCTCCTCGAAGCGGCCGCGGTTGAGGAGCGCACGCCCCTTGAGTACGGCCGCGAAGTATCGGACCTCCTCGGCCTCGTCACTACTCGCCGTGGACAGCGCGAGCGCCGAATCCGACTGGGCAATGGCGAGCGCGAACGCCGAGTCCACCGTGACCGGCTCGCCGAACTCGATGGCGCTTCCTGTCGCGGCCGGCTGGCTGAATGGCAAGCCGTTACAGAACGTCTCGCCCGCCAGGTTCACGGCGAACGCGGAGAACGCGAACATCTTGCCGACCTCGTGCGGGTCGCCTTCGGGGTCGAACTCCCGTGTGGCGTCGATGGCCGTGAGCGCCTCGACGCGCACGCGCGCCAGCGACCGCAGGGCCGGCGGGATGAACGTGTTCGACTCGTTAGGTGCGCGCTGGTCGGTCGTGTTGCGCTGCTCGAACGTGTCGCCCGACCGCCACTCGTCCGCCAGCAGCCCACCCAGCAGCACGGCGTTCTCGTCGCCGGTCGTCGCATCGGTGAGCCGACTGAGCACGCCAAACCGCAGCGCCTCGGCCGCGGTAGGCGTGTTCAGGTCGCCCGGGTTGATCACGTCGGGGTCTTCCACCTCCAGGAGCGACGAATCGCATCCCTGGACCGCCACGGTCGCCAGCAGCACCGCGCACGCACCGAGCGTGCGCCGGCCCACCCGCCGCAGATCGTGAAAATGACTGGTCATATATGGCACAACCTCATGGATTCGCGGGAAGAGATCTCGAATGACAGCACGACGTCAGAACCCGACGTTGACGCGGAACGTGAAGTAGCTCGGCGGCGGGGTCGTCTGGAAATCGCTCACCGTGCCACGGGCGCCCGCGAAGTAGTTGCTCTCGGGGTCGATGCCCGTGTAGTCGGTCCACGTGAACAGGTTTCGGCCGGCGAGCGTCATGCTCACGCGGTTGACCCGAGCTGCCGACGCCCACCGGTTGGGCAACTGGAGCGTCGCCGAGATCTCACGGAAGCGCGTGAATGACGCGTCCTCCATGAAGCCGAACTGCGTGTGGCTGTCGTGATACCGAACAGCCGTCGCACGCGCCTGACGCCAGAGCGGCGCCGACGGATCGTTGAGCTCGTAGCAGTTCCGTCGCGATTCGCAGCGGATACGGTCCGACCCGTTCAACAGGTAGAATCCACCCTTGTAGTCCACGAGCCCCTGGATGCGCAGCTTCTTGTTGAAGAGGTCCACGCCCGCCGTGAACGCGATCTCGGTGTCCGGCTTGTCCGGTCCGACGTACGTCGCCGTGTCATCGACCGACAGCTCGCTCAGCGCGATCAGGCCGTCGCTGTTCGCGTCGCTGTACGTGTACTTCCGCTGCCAGTAGCCGTCGATCGGGAACCCTTCGCGCTGCTGGCGCGTGGCGCCGATCTCGGGGGCCGCAGCGCCCAGGTCCACCACCTTGTTGGTGTTGTACGACCCGCTGATCGTGAAGTCGATGCCGAGCGCCGGGCGGTCGAGCAGGCGGGAGTTGAGCAGATACTCGACGCCCTTGTTCTCGACGGCGCCGATGTTCTCGAACCGGTCCTCGGCGGTGCCCGCCGACGGCGCGATCGTCCGCTCGACCAGGGCGTCCTTCGTGCGCTTGCGATAGTACGTGAACTCGAGGTTCACGCGGCTACTGAAGAACGCAGCGTCGAACCCGGCCTCGGCCTCTGTGGCCCGCTCCGGCTTGAGGTCCGCGTTCCCGAGCGCATCGAAGACGAGCGCCGGGACGTCGCCGGTCTGGTCGGCCGTCGTTTCGGCGTCATAGAAGCGGAGAGCGTCGTTAGGGCCCGGCTGCGTGCCGGACGCGCCGTACGCGGCACGAAGACGGAAGCTCGAGAACCAGTCCGACCGCGGGAAGAACGCCTCGTCGCTCATGATCCACGACAGACTCGCCTTCGGGTAGTAGACGGCGGTGAAGTCCTTCCCGAACGCGCTGTTGTCGTCCGCGCGTACGGCGCCAGCAACGAAGAGACGATCGCGCCACGAGAACTGCTGCTCGAGGAACGCGCCGAGCGTCTTCGACCGGTCATACAGCTCTTCCGCGTCAGGCGTGGAGCCCTGGCCGGCCTGCGTACCGCCGGGCGGGAGGCCTTCGGTGGACGCACCGTTGCGCTCGAACCGGTCGTGCACCCACTGCACGCCGCCGGTCGTGCGCGACTCGATCGTCGGCGTCAGACGAAACGTCGCCGCTCCGCTCGCATCGGCCGTGTACTGGAAGAACTCCGACCGGTTGTTCGTCTTGAAGCCATCCTTCGTCGTGCCGAAGCTCGTGCACTGGTCGCGACGACAGATGTCCGACTCGTTGCGGCTGATGAAGTCGATGCCGCCCGTGAACCGGCCGGTGAACCACGTCGCGGGCCGCCAGTTGCCGGAGCCGCTCCCGATGAAGCGGTTGATCCCCTGCGTCACTGTCTCCGAGAACATCTCGTCGGGCGTGAACGCCCGGTAGCCCATCAGACCGTTGTCCTTGTTTCCGGGGCCGCCGTACGCGTTCGACTGCAGACCGGTCGTATTGTTGTCGATCTGCGGCCGGCGCCCGATGCTCGTGATGAAGTTGGTGTTCGCCGTCGCGTCGAACGTGCGGGTGAGGTTCGCGGCGACGTTCGCGCGTGCGCTGACTCGGCGCAGGGCGTTGGGTCGCAGCTGCTCTTCGAGCGGGCCGGCGCCCGAGCGGCTGTCGCGGACCTTCTGCACCGCGAAGCCCGGCATCTCGAGCAGCCCCACCTCGTCCTCCCACTCACCGGCGAGGAAATAGCGAGCGACGTCGCTTCCGCCGGACACCTGCGCGCCGATCTGCTGGCGATCGCCCGTGCCGAGCGGCGAGGCCTCGTCGTCGTCCCAGAGGTTGTAGGCGGAGACGCTGTCCTGCGTGCACGTCCCGGCCGCGACCTCGGGCAGGTGGCACTGCACCGAGTTGGTGGGCGTGGAGGTCGTGCCGCTCGTCGTCCCGGTCCGCCATCCGCGGTACGCCGTCGGATACTCGTTGCGGTCAGTGATGATGCCCGTCTCCCCGTACACCGTCCACCTCGGCGCCCCGGCTCGGCCGCGCTTGGTCGTGATGACGATGACGCCGTTGGCGGCGTCCGTGCCGTACAGCGTCGCCGCAGACGGCCCCTTCACGACCTCGATCGTCTCGATCTCTTCGGGGTTGATGTCCGCAAGACGGCTCGGGTTCGTGCCGCCGACGCCGATGCTCGCGGAGTTGTTGTCCGAGACCATGCGAACGCCGTCGATGACGACGATCGGCTCGTTGTTGAGCGACAGCGAGTTCGTGCCGCGGACGCGGATCCGCTCGCCGGCGCCGGTGATGTTCCCCGTGAGGAGCTGGACGCCAGGCGCCGTCGCCGTGAGGATATCGCCCACGGACTTGACCGGTGCGGTTTCCACGCGCGTGGCGGCGTCCATCACCGTCACGTTGTTCCCCAGTTCCACCTTACGCTGCTCGCCCGTCGCCGTTGTGACGACGGGGGCCAGGCTGATCGGGGCGGACTGGAGGATGAAGTCCGCCGTCGCGTCCTGCCCGCCAGTGACCGTCACGCTTCGGGTCTGCTGTGTGAAGCCCACGCGCAGGGCGCGAAGCTGATACGTACCGGGGTTCACGCCGCGGATCGTGTAGCGCCCCTCGGAATTGGTCAACGCGCCGAGGTTCGTCCCCACGACCTGCATCTGGACCTGGGCGATCGGCGCGTTGGACCCGGCCTCGGTGACCGTTCCGGTGATCGCCTGTTGTTGCGCTGCCGCGGTGCTCGCGCCAGCCGCCAGGAACAGGCCGGCGAACCAGCGAGCACTCCATCGTGTCGAACGAGTACTGGTCATGTAGCCCAACCTTTGTTGTCAGGTGTGACCGGCGCGTGACGCACGCCGGTGTCGACGAGAGCTGCTGAAGATCTGCTGAGATCTGCTGAGATCTGCTGTGGATCGCGGAGGTGAGATCGTCGCGTGGCCTCCCGCGTTGAGTGTGTGATCGACGCCGGCGGCGTCAGGCGGACGGTCTTTCACTGGTCGCAGAGCAACCGCGTCCGCGGAAATCGTGTCAGCCTAGAGGCGGGTGCTGAACCGGTCAACGAAGCTGGGACCAAGCGTTCGTGACAGGGAGCGAGCGACTGGTGGCGCCCTGTGAAACACAGTGACGAAACGTTAGGGTGGCGCCACGAAACAGATCGGCGACGTGGGGCGAACGGTTTCGGGACAAGCACGAAACGCCCCCTCCACAGGGAGGGGGCGTTTCATTACCGATCGCACCACTCTACTACGATCGTCTCGTCCCTGAGCAGACCGGTTGGTTCACCGGTCCTCGAAGCGTTAGGCGTAGCGGTCGAGACAGACGGCCACGCGGCAAGGCGCGAAAAGCGAAGCGCGGAAAGCGAAGCGCCGTTCGCGCTTCGCTTTCCGCGCTTCGCCTTTAGCCGTTCCCTTCTAGTTAGGCATTCCGATCAATACACGCCGGCTGGCCACCCAGCTCTGGATTGTTCTCCTCCTGTTGCGGCACCGGAAGGTTCATGTCCGGTCCGTAGTTGCCGCCACGGTAATGCTCGCCGACCGGGAACACCTGGTCGGGCGCACGGTTGTACTGGCGAACCAGCCGGCGCAGATCGCCCAGGCGATGACCGCGACCGAACTGCCAGAACGCCTTCTCCCGGAAGTAGAGCGACACCGCGTCCTCCTGCGTCGCCGGCGCCGCGAGCGGGGCCAGCCCCGTCGGCTCGATCTCGCCGAGCTGCGGCGGGTTCGCGCGCAGGTCGTTCAGGATGCCGATCATCCCCCCAATGTCGTTCGCCCTGAGCGCCGCCTCGGCCTCGATGAGCCGGGCATCGAGCCCGTTCACCGCGGCCACCGGCGTGCTCCGGTCCCACAACGTCGTCGTCCGCGACGGGATCGAGCCGTCCTGCGACAGCGTCGTGTCGCCGCGTGACGAGATCGTGTACCGCGACGGCACACGCGGGTCCTGCGCCGAGTGGAACGGCACGACGTTCCGCACCAGCAGGTTGTGGCCGCGTCCCTCGAGCGAGTCGCCGATCGTGTAGCGGC
>DASURJ010000622.1:0-3714 GCA_036280115.1 Gemmatimonadaceae bacterium | reverse complement strand
ATCGAGCTGCCCTCGCGCAGGAACTCGGGGTTCATGCACACGTCGAAGTCGCGCCCCACTTCCTTGCCTGACGCGGCGGCGATGGCGGGAATGACGAGCTCCTCGGTCGTTCCCGGCAACACGGTGCTCCGGAGCACGACGGTGAGATGGCCGTTCTTGTCCCGGAGCGCCTCACCGATCTCGCGGCTCACGCGCTCCACGTACCGGAGATCGAGGCTGCCGTTCGCGCGACTCGGCGTGCCGACGCAGATGAGCGCGAGCGACGACGCATGAATCGCGTCGCGCACGTCCTGCGTCGCGCGCAGCCGTCCCGCCTGCACCATGTCGCGGACGAGGTCGCCGATGCCTGCCTCGACGATCGTCGCCTTGCCGGCATTCACCATGTCGACCTTCGACGCCGTGACGTCGACGCCAATGACGTTGAATCCTTCCTTCGCGAAGCACGCGGCCGATACGCAGCCCACGTAGCCCAGCCCAAACACACTGATCGTGGTCGTCATCACACGGGGAGTTTTTCCGGTCGATTCTGAGTGGCCACCCCTTCGCAGATCTCGCTGAAGGCGGCCGCGACGCGCTGCCAACTGAACTCTTGCCGAACACGCTCGGCGCCTGTTTGCCCGATGCGCCGCACCAGCGCGGGATCGCGAAGCAGCTTCACGATGGCGGTAGCCAGGTCCGCGGGTTCATCCGCGAGGATCGCATCGACCCCGGAGCGGAGCGGAAGCCCCTCCGCGCCAACGGTCGTGGATACCACGGGAAGCTCCATCGCCATCGCCTCGTAGATCTTGAGGCGCGTCCCGCCGCCGATCCGGATCGGGACGACGAACACCGATGCCCCCTCGAGATACGGCCGCACATCGGGGACCGAGCCGGTGACCCGAATCGCGGACGCCTCATCGGCCAGTGCGCGAATGTGTGCCGGCGGATTCCGGCCCACGACGGTGAGCGTGACGTCGGGTACCTGGGCGCGAACCAGCGGCAGGACGTCACGCGTGAAGAACCGGATGGCGTCCTCGTTAGGGAGCCAGTCCATCGAGCCGGTGAACACGAGGGAGTGCGGGGTCGGCGCGCGCTCGCTGGCGGGGCTGAAGTAGTCGGTATCGACGCCGGTCGGGACGCTCGAGACGTTGCGCACGCCGTAGTCGCGCCGGAACGTCTCCTCATCCTCGGCCGACACCGCAATCACGTGATCGAACCGGCGACACTCCGCTTCCTCGAACGCGCGCATGCGACGCCACTGCTCCCGGAAATAGAGCCGTTTCACCGGGTGGGTGGCGACCTGTGTGTGGCGAGCCCAGATCGCGGCCTCGACGTTGTGCTGGAAGAGCACGGTCGGGCAGGGCAGGTCGCGATCGACGTTGATGCTCGGGAAGAGGAAATCGCAGACGAGCACATCCACGTCCCGGCGACGGAGCAGTGCCCTGATCGCGTCGCGCATCGCGGGCGAGCGGTACTTGGCGATGGCGAACGGCAGCGGCGACGCCACGTTCCTCGCCAACTCGGCGTAGAAGGCCGGCGTGCGCTTCGCGGTCTGGCGAAACGGGACGCGCACCACCTCGTGCGCGTACTCCGTGGCCCGCTCGAGCGCGTCCGGTGCGGCCTGCCCGTCATCGAGGGTGACGTACGTGATCTCGTGCTCGCGACGCAGCTCGCGGAGCATCTGATACGTGCGGATCTTCCCGCCCTTGTCGATCGGATGGAGCAGCTCCGTCTTGAGCCAGGCTATGTGCACGTCGGACCGGGTGGGTGATGCATCAGATGCGTATGTCGGCGGGCGACTCGCCGTCGAGGAAGATACGGTGCCACAACTCGAGATTGATCAGCGACCAGAGACGCTGACCGTTCCGCGCCGTGCCGGCGTCGTGGTCGGCGACGAGCGCGCGCAGTGCCGCGGGCTCGAACAGACCCCGCTCCATGGTTCGCGGACCGAGCACGAGCTCGTCGACGATCGGGCGGAACGATCCGCGGAACCACGCGTCGATGGGCACCGGGAAGCCCATCTTCTTCCGCGTCAGGATCTCGGGCGGCAAGGTGTCCCGCATCGCCTGGCGCAGCACGTACTTCGTGGTGAGCCCTCGCAGCTTGAGCCGCGGCGGAAGCCGTGTCGCGAACTCCACGAGCGGATGATCGAGAAACGGCACCCGGCTCTCGATCGACGCCGCCATGCTCATCTGGTCCTGCTTCATGAGCAGCTCGTGGAGATAGGTCTTGGTGTCGGCGTAGAGGAGCCGCGAGAGCAGCGGTGCGCCGTTCGCGCGGCCTAACGCGGCCTTCGCGGCCGCATACGGATCGACGGCGCCGAGCTCGGCCCGCGTTTCGTGGCTGAGCAGCGTGGCCTGCGCGCTCCGCGAGAACACGGCGAAGTTGTCGAAGTACAGGCTCTCGAGGCCCCCCGGGAGGGTGAGGAACGTGCGTTGCGCACGCTGTCGGAACCGCGAACCGGCAGGCAGCGCCTGGATCGATCGCCGCATGGCGGCGCGCGCGGCGGCCGGGACCCATCGCTCGTAGCGGGCGGCCACGCGTTCGTTGTAGATGGTCGCGCGGTAGCGCCCGTAGCCGGCCAGCGACTCGTCGCTCCCCTCGCCAGTGAGAACGACCTTGACGTGCCGCGCGGCGAGCCGGGACACGAAGTTGAGCGCGATGCTCGACGGGTGCGCGATCGGCTCATCCTCGTGCCACAGGAGTGTCGGCAGCGCGTCGAAGAACTCGCGCGGCGTGACGACCACCTCGTGATGGTCGGTGCGGAACCGGGTCGCGACGAGCCGCGCGTACTCGAGCTCGTTCGCCTCGCGCTCGGCAAACGCGACCGAGAACGTCTTGATCGGCTCCGAGACGAGCTCGCTCATGAGCGCCGTGATCGTGGCCGAGTCGATGCCGCCGGACAGGAAGACGCCTAACGGCACGTCGGCCATGAGGCGCATCCGGACCGCCTCGCGAAGCCGCTCCCGATACTCGGCCACGAGCTCGCGCTCGGATCGCGATACCTCGGGCGCGTCGAGCTCCAGGTCCCAGTACCGCGCGATCCGGATGTGACCGTCCTTCCACGTCAGCGTATGACCAGGCGGCAGGCGGCGGACTCCGGCGAACAGCGTCTCATCTCCCGACGGGGCGTGGTTGGCGAGATAGTCGGGAAGGGCGCCGAGGTTGAGCGCCGGCCGCACCGCGCCGGACGCGAGGATGGCCTTGATCTCGGACGCGAAGTACAACCGGCCATCGGGCGTCGTCGCGTAATAGAGCGGTTTGACACCGAAGCGGTCGCGCGCGAGAAACAGCGTGCGCGTGCGCTCATCCCAGATCGCGTAGGCGAACATCCCGCGCAGGTGCCGCGGCGAGGCCTCGCCGTACTCCGCATACGCGCGCAGCACGGATTCGGTATCGCAGCGCGTCTGGTATCGATGCCCTCGTGCCTCGAGGTCGGCACGAATCGACGCGTGATTGAACACCTCGCCGTTGTATACGATCTGGAGCGCGCCGTCCGCGATCTCCATCGGCTGGTGGCCACCCGCGACGTCGACGATGCTCAGACGCCGGTGCCCGAGCCCAACCCCCGGTGCGATGAACAGCCCGGAGTCGTCGGGCCCCCGGTGCGTGATCACGTCTCGCATGCGGATCACCTCACACCGGTCGACGGTGGACTTCGGATCGGGCGAGACGACGCCGCAAATGCCGCACATAGGGCTACCTCGTCACCGTAAGGCGAGACCGTCCGTCGGC
>DASURJ010000621.1:0-3255 GCA_036280115.1 Gemmatimonadaceae bacterium | reverse complement strand
CGCACCGGCGTGCGCGTCACCACGGTGATGCCGTATTACGTCAGGACGGGGCTGTTCGCCGGGGTGCGGACTCGCGTGCTTCCGATGCTCGAGCCGGACCGCGTCGCGCGAGAGATCGTTGCCGCGATCCGGAAGGACCGCATCGTCCTGCGGCTTCCGCGCGTACTCCATCTGCTCCCGCTCGCGCGCGGCATGCTGCCCGCGCGGTGGTTCGACAGGATCATCGGGGAGTGGGCGGGCGTGTACCGCTCCATGAGCACGTTCCGAGGGCACACGCCCGACATCACCGAATCGCGAGGCGCCTAGCCGAGCTGCACGAACGCGGCTCCCCATGCCTCGGCGTCGGCGTCCGCGCGGCGAAGCGCGTCGAGGGTCACCACGAGCGAGCCGTCGCGCAGCGTGATGTCGTAGCGGTCCAGGGCGCGTGCCTCGCGGCCGCTGGCGTGCGCGCCGTCGGGATGGAAGCGCGCCTTGTGCTTGGGGCAGAAGACGCGTCCCTCGTCCTCGCGCCACTCGAGCGTCGCGCCCTTGTGCGTGCAGCGGGTGGAGAACGCGTACGCCTTGTTCTCCCACCGAACGAGGATCACCTCGTTCGCGTCGTCGATCGAGACACCGTTCGCACCGGGGATCGCGTAGATGCGCTCGACACCCGTCCGCCGAAGCGGCCTGATGGTCTGTACCGCCTGAGCGACCGCCGGCATGGCAACACCGGCCGCCAGTGCACCGACGGCCGCCAGCGCGGCGCCGCGGAGAAACGTCCGGCGGTCGACGGTGAGCGGACAATGACCGCAACCCTCCCGCGACTCCTGCGCTGCCGGGGCCGCACGGTCGCGCACGTGATGCTCGTTCCCTGACATCGGACCTCCCGTGGGTTTACCCGCAGTCTGGCGGGAGAGTGCGGCGCGAAGAATCCGACGTTTGCCGTACAGCGCGGGCGTCCGCGCTCCGCGCGACGGCCCTCGACATCTGACGGATGCGAAGCGGGCGCGTCGCTTCGACGGCGCATGCCCTTCACGGGCAGGCTCGGGAAAGCTCCAGCCGGTGTAGGAGAAACGCCGATGGATTTTCGGGTGGCCATGCCCGGAGTTCGAGCATGCAGCTGCTGGAGCGGCTCCGAGCAAACCTCGGTGATGCCTACGAGATCGAGGGCGAGCTCGCCGGCGGAGGGATGGCGCGCGTTTTCCTCGCGCGCGATCGGTCGCTGAACCGCCGCGTCGTCATCAAGACGCTGGCCGCCGAGCCCGACACACCGGTGGACGCCGAGCGGTTCCGACGAGAGATACGGCTCGCCGCGTCGCTCCAGCAGGCGAACATCGTTCCCGTCCTCTCCACGGGCGAGATCGACGGCGTGCCGTACTACACCATGCCGTTCGTGGACGGCGAAAGCCTGCGCTCCCGCCTCGAGGCGCTCGGCGCGCTGCCGGTGCGCGAGGCCATCGGCATCCTCCGCGACGTGGCGCGCGCGCTGGCGTTCGCGCATGACCACAACGTCGTGCATCGAGACATCAAGCCCGAGAACGTGCTCCTCTCCGGGAACACGGCCGTGGTCACCGACTTCGGGATCGCGCGGGCGCTCGACGCGGCCCGGATGACGGGTGGGCGACCGCTCGATGACGCGACGGCGAATCCGAATCGGCTGACGGTCGTGGGCACCGCACTCGGCACGCCGGCCTACATGTCTCCCGAGCAGGCGAGCAGCGACCCGTCCGTCGATCATCGCGCCGACATCTACGCCTTCGGCGTGCTCGCGTACGAGCTGCTGTCCGGTGCGCCCCCATTCACCGCGGCGACCGTGCCGGCGTTGCTCGCGGCGCATCTCGCGCGGCAACCGGTGCCGCTCGCCGAACGAGCTCCCCACGCGCCGCCCGAGCTCGTCGCACTCGTCATGCAGTGCCTGGAGAAGGAGCCGGGCGCTCGGCCGCAGAGCGGCCGGGACCTGCTGGCCGCTCTCGATGCCGGTCCGGTGCCGGACGCCGTGCCCGCACGACGGACGCCGGCGTCGGAGAAGCCATCCATCGCCGTGCTCCCGTTCGCGAACCTCAGTCCCGACCCGGCCGACGAGTACTTCGCCGACGGCGTGACCGACGAGATCATCACCGATCTCTCCGCCCTTCACGGCCTGCACGTGATCGCGCGCGCGTCGATGATGCGGTTCCGGAAGACGACGAAGGATCCGGCGACCGTCGCCCGCGAGCTCAATGTGCGATATGTGCTCGATGGCAGCGTTCGCCGTGCCGCCTCGACACTGCGCCTGACGATGCGCCTCCTGGACACGGCGAGCAACGCCACGATCTGGTCGGAGAAGATCGGCGGATCGGTGGAGGACGTGTTCGCGATGCAGGAGAAGGTCTCGCGCACCGTCGTCGACGCGCTGCGCGTGACGATGAGTCCCCGCGAGGATCGACGGCTCACCGCGCGCGCCATCGACGTCCGGGCGTACGACGCGTACCTCCAGGCGCGCCAGTACATGTGGACGTTCACCGTCGAGTCGCTCGACCGGGCGCGCCACTTCCTCGAGCACGCGCTCGCGACACTGGGAGAGAACGCGCGCCTCGTGGGGACCCTCGGCGAGGTCCATCTCCGCTACGCGGAGGCCGGACAGCAGCGGCCCCGCGATCACCTGTGCGAGGCCGAACGCTGTGCGCACCGGCTCGCTGCCCTCGATGACGAGTCGGCACTCCTGCATTCGCTGCGTGGACAGATACACTACCTGCGCGGCGAGATTCGGGAGGCGATCGACGCCTTCGAGCGCGCTCGGGCGCTGGAGCCGAACGACGCCAACACCGCGTGCTTTCTCGCACTCATGTACGGCATGGCGGGCCGGGACGCGCCCGCGCGCGAGGCCGCCGAGACCGCGGCCTCACTCGACCCGCTGACGCCGCTCTTCCAGTGCATGCCGGGCGTCTGCGAGTTCTTCAGCGGACACCCCGACACGGCGCTCGTGTTCTATCGCCGGTTCCGCGAGATGGACCCCGCGAATCCTTTCGCGCATCTCTTCGTCGCGTGGACCACCGCCCACACCGGCAGGCGACTGGAGGCCGCAACCCTGGCCGAACATCTTGCGCGCGACTTCCCGGGAACGGTCGCGGCGGACCTCGCGCACGCACTCGCGCGTGCCCTGGCGGGCGACGTGCAGGGAACGCGCGCGGCGATCACGCCGGCCCTGTACGCCGCCGCCGACGACGCGGAGATGTACGCGCGCGGTCTGATGGAGATCATGGCGCTCATCGGCGATGCGGAAGGCGCAGCCGAAGC
>DASURJ010000620.1:0-2540 GCA_036280115.1 Gemmatimonadaceae bacterium | reverse complement strand
CGTAATATCGGCCATGATGTGTGAACTCCATCGAGGGAGGCCCCACCTCCACTCGCCGTGTCCCGCCCTGTGCAGGACAACCGGTCTGCGCAGGCACGACGAGGGAGGGGGACCGGATCAGCTGCGTGTTGCGTTGCTTGGTTCACTTCGCCGCACGACGGGCGCGCGCGGTGTACTGGTCTGCGTTAGGTACGGCGCTCTAGGTACAAGCGGCATTGCGCGAGGAAGGCGAAGAGCGGCATGCGCTGTTCTGTGATCTGCGCCGCGCGACCCGTCTGACTTCCGGCACGCCGTGCGGCCGCGAGGGCCTCCTCGAGCTCGGCGACGCGCGGGAAGATCTCGGTCGTCAGCAGCTCGCACAGGCGCGACTCGAGCGCATCGGCCTGCGCGGTGGCGACGGTGAAGCAGCGGTGTCCCTCTGCCACAGCTTCGGCCCGGGCGAGCGCCTCGCCCTCGGCGCGCAGGCTGGCGACGTCCTGCTCCAGCAGTTCCAGCGCCCGCGTGATCCGGTCACGCTCCGCGGCGAGGCGCTGTCGCTCCATGCCGTCGCCGGGATCCTCCGTCCCATCCGCCAGCGCACGCGCGCTGGCGTCGTCGAGCTGCTCGATCTGCCCCGACACGGCGCTGAGGCGCTGGCGCAGGCCTTCCTGCCGCGCTTCCCGGGTCTGGAGCTCCTCCGCCATGTCCGCCGCGGTGCGGGGTGTCGCATTCGTCGTCATCGTTTTCTCCCGTCGGCACCGCGCTTTACGATCAGGAGCCACCGATCGGACTCGCCCGGCTTGCCTTCGAGTCCGTGACACGCCCGCTGACAGCTCCACGTCGAACCGCCGAACGTGACCAGCTGTCCTACCTGGTAGTGTTCCGCGTCCGTCCAGACGCCGC
Organism: Gemmatimonadaceae bacterium; assembly: GCA_036280115.1. Classification (GTDB taxonomy): domain Bacteria; phylum Gemmatimonadota; class Gemmatimonadetes; order Gemmatimonadales; family Gemmatimonadaceae; genus JAJKIV01. The sequence continues at coordinate 1,658 of DASURJ010000620.1, read as the reverse complement.
GGTGCATCGTGCGATGGAACGCCGCGACCTCTTGCTTGATGACTTCACGGACGTTGACCGGCTCGCCTTCGCGCGGTTCGACGACCGTGACCGTGGCCGGCACGTCGGCGCGGTGCAGCTTCTCGCGCCTGGCGACCACGCGCGTCACCACCTCCTCGACGATCTTCTCGAGGTTGGGCGGCGCAGCTGGAGACGGGGGCGCGGCCGGCGCAGCGCGTTGCTCGAGCGTCTTCTGACGTTGCTCAATCTGCTGCACATAGCGGTCGAATACGGCCGCAACCCGCGTGTTCATCGTCTCGGGCCATGCGGGATCGGTGGAGGGCCGAATGCCTGCGCACCGGTACTCGGCGACGAGATGCTCGGCTGTCACGTCGGCGTCGACGACGGGCCACGCGTCCCTCCTCGCGTTCGTGAGGGCCGGCGGGGCCTCGCCACCGAAGAGTTCGCGCATGAGCGACCGCGCACGGTCGTGGATCGTGCGGAACACGACGGGGCCAAAACGTGCTTCGAGCTCGCGATGGTGCTTCACCATCCTCGCCACGGTCACTCGTGGCTCCCGACCCTCAAACGCGTCCCACCCGAAGATGACGTGGTCGCGGAGAAAAGCTTCGATTGGGTTACCTATGGTCATTCGCGCGTCCCTCGGTTCACGCGAGGGAACGTGACGCGACGCCAAAGCGCGTTCTCCACGCTCGGCTCGCTCGCCGTCTGCGCCTGGGCGATCCACTGCTCGCCAGCGTGATAGACGAGGCTTTGCGGGGCGTACACGGTGTCCCGTTTCCAACGGCCTTCGATCGTGAGCGGCACAATGGCTGCGGCGTCGAGATAGAATTCGCGTCCTGCGTGGAAGCCGCGCTGGAAGGCACGCTTGACGACGTCATCGAGCAGCGCTTCGACTTCGGCTTCTGAGTACTTCGCTTCGTCCCGCGCAGGGTCGTAACTCATACCACGCGAAGCTCCGCGGCGGAGAGGCGCGCAAGGTCTGCAGGATCAGCTAGCACCAGATCCGCCTCGCGAAGCGCGCCGCGGCGCACGATGGCGCTCACGTTGGTACCGTCTCGTGCAGCCGCGGCGGCAAGCTGTTCGCGCTCACTCGGCGCCACGCGAAAAGACAACGGGATTGATGGCTCGGCGGCGTGGCGTACTGTCATACGAACACGATAAGGCCGTCATACAACGCGCGCCCCTCGTGGAAACTACTTAGGCCGCCGCGCCGATCCCGAGCACGTACAGCGTCAGCTTGTGGCGCGGCGTCGAATTGCCAGGCACGCGCGACGCCGCCTCCCGGATGTGCACCTCCACCGTCCGTATCGAGATCCCGAGCGCGCAGGCGATCCGCTTCGTGCTCTCCCCGCGCGCCACGCGCTCAGCGATCTCCCGCTGCCGCGGGGACAGTGACGATCTCGTCATCGCGCTCACCGGGCGCCACGCCCCGTGCGTGGATTGCCAAACCCGCCATCAGTGCGGTTGGTCTTTCGGGCATGGCAGCGCCACGCCATTGCCCGCCAGTTCCGGGGGTCGAAGAACAGCGAGCGGTCGCCACGGTGCGGAACGACGTGATCGACACACTCGGAGCGGGCGGAGCCGGGTCGACCCTGGTGCTCCTCGCAGCAGCACCATGGATGCAGGCGGCGGAACTCCTTGCTCGCCTGCTTCCA
>DASURJ010000619.1:0-12596 GCA_036280115.1 Gemmatimonadaceae bacterium | reverse complement strand
GCGTCGGCGGCCTGCCTGACCTCGAGCAGGACATCGGCGTGGGAGTGGCGCTCAGCATCCTGCGCGTGCAGGTGGACTTCGATCCGTCGCGCCGCAGAACGCGCGCGGGTGTGGGGCTCTCGGTCACCCGCTGAGCGGCGTCGGCAGGCACGGGGTACGATTGCGTGCCCCGATGAGCACGGGTACATTGCCGTACGTGCTTTTTGCGGTTGCCCTCCCGCCCGAGCGCCGCGCATGAGGACGCTCGCGGTCATCCCAGCCAGACTGGGCGCGACGCGGCTCCCCCGAAAACCTCTTCGCCTCCTCGCCGGACTTCCCCTGGTCGTCCGCGTCTGGCAGCGCGTGCAGGGCACGGGTGTGGCCGACCGCTGCGTCGTCGCCACCGACAGCGACGAGGTGGCGGCGACGGTGGCGGCGCACGGAGCCGAGGTGGCGCTGACCTCGCCGCGCCATCCATCGGGCACCGATCGCGTGGCCGAGGTCGCGGCGCGCCCCGAGTACGCCGGATATCCCGCGGTGCTCAACGTGCAGGGTGACGAGCCCTTCGTCTCCGTCGAGGCGCTGCGCGGCGCGGTGAGCCTCGTCACGTCGGAACGCTTCGAGCTCGGCACGGCGGCCGCGCATGCGAAGCCGGAGATTCTCGGGACGCCGCACGTGGTGAAGGTCGTCGCTGCCGACGACGGTCGCGCGATGTATTTTTCGCGGGCGCCCATTCCGTTTCTGCGCGAGCAGGACGACGCCGGCACCCTCGCGACGCACGTGCGGCAGCACATCGGAGTGTACGCCTACCGCCGCGAAGCGCTCGAGCGGTGGGTGTCGCTCCCGCCGCATCCGCTCGAGCAGATCGAGCGCCTGGAGCAACTGAGACCGCTCGCGGCCGGGATGGCCATGGGGGTCGCACTCGTGAACGAGCCGTTGCGAGCGGGGATCGACACCGAAGCCGACCTCGCGCGCGCCAACGACGAATGGAGCCAGTTCAGCCGATGAATCCGATGCCGTCCTCCGCCAGCAGAGCGCAGACGACCAAGTACATCTTCGTCACCGGCGGGGTGGTCTCCTCGCTCGGCAAGGGCATCGCCGCCGCGTCGCTCGGACGCCTGCTCGTCGAGCGCGGCCTGCGGGTCACGATGCTGAAGTTCGACCCGTACCTGAACGTCGATCCGGGGACGATGTCGCCGTTCCAGCACGGCGAGGTGTTCGTCACCGACGACGGCGCCGAGACCGATCTCGACCTCGGTCATTACGAGCGCTTCATCGACCGCGCGCTGTCGCAGGCGAACAACGTCACCACCGGTCGCATCTACCTCAACGTCATCACGAAGGAGCGGCGCGGCGAGTACCTCGGGTCGACCGTCCAGGTGATTCCCCACATCACCGACGAGATCAAGGCCGCGATCAAGCGCATGGCTCCCGGCAACGACGTCGTCATCGTCGAGATCGGAGGGACCGTCGGTGACATCGAATCCCTGCCGTTCCTCGAGGCCATTCGTCAGTTCCGCCACGAGGTCGGGCGCCAGAACGCGCTGTTCATTCACCTCACGCTCGTCCCGTACATCGCGGCCGCGGGCGAAGTGAAAACCAAGCCCACGCAGCACTCCGTGCGTGAGCTCATGGAGATCGGAATTCAGCCCGACATCCTCATCTGCCGCACCGAGCGGCCCCTCAGCGAGGATGTCAAACGGAAGATCGCGTTGTTCTGCAACGTGGAGTTCGGCGCCGTCATCGAGAGCCGTGACGTGCCCACGATCTACCAGATCCCCATCAGCTTCCACGAGCAGGGACTCGACGAGCGCGTGATGCAGCGCCTCGAGCTCGAGGGCCGGGCCCCCGACCTCGCGACCTGGCGGGCCATGGTGAATCGCATCATCGCGCCGCGCGACCGCGTTCGGATCGCCGTCGTCGGGAAGTACACAGAGCTCGTTGACAGCTACAAGAGTGTGCAGGAGGCACTCATCCACGGCGGCATTGCGAACGATGTCGGCGTCGACATCTCGTGGCTCTCGAGCGACCTGTTCACCACCACCGACCGCGCCCGCGAGATCCTGAGCGCCTACGACGGCCTGTTGGTTCCCGGCGGGTTCGGCGTCCGCGGCGTGGAAGGCATGGTCGAAGCAATTCGTGCCGCCCGCGAGACGAACCTGCCGTTCCTCGGCATCTGTCTCGGGATGCAGACCGCGATCATCGAGTTCGCGCGCAACGTTCTCAAGCTCGACGATAGCCACTCGAGCGAGTTCGCCCCCGAGTGCGAGCACCCCGTCGTGAGTCTGATGGAGTCGCAACAACACGTCACCGACATGGGCGGCACCATGCGGCTGGGTGCGTATCCCTGCCGTCTGGCGCGCGGCAGCAAGGCGGCGGAGGTGTACGGCGTACCCGAGGTGAGCGAGCGCCACCGGCATCGCTATGAGGTGTCGAACCAGTACCGCGACATGTTCGTCGAGAAGGGGCTTCGGCTCAGTGGGCTGAGCCCGAACGGTTCGCTCGTCGAGATCGTGGAGCTGGCGGACCATCCGTGGTTCATTGGGTGCCAGTTCCATCCCGAGCTGCAATCGCGTCCCACCCGGCCACATCCGCTGTTCGCCGGGCTCATTGCTGCAGCGCTTCGGCAGAAGCACGTGGCCGCACAGGCCGACACGGATCGCACGCTCGTCGAGGCGGCCGACTGACATGACTTTCGTGTTTCCGCGGGACGCGTTGTTCCTCATCGCCGGACCGTGCGTCCTCGAGACCGATGCGCTCAACGTGCGCGTCGGCGAGCATCTCGCTCGTCTCGCGGAGCGTGTTCCCGGAGGCATTGTGTTCAAGGCGAGCTTCGACAAAGCGAACCGCTCGAACCCAGGTGCCGCGCGCGGTCCCGGCCTCGACGAAGGGCTCGCTGCCCTGGATCGCGTGCGACGCGCGACCGGCCTGCCGTTGCTCACGGATGTCCACCTGCCGGAGCAGTGCGCGCCCGCGGCCGAAGTCGTGGACGTGCTCCAGATCCCTGCCTTCCTGTGCCGCCAGACCGACTTACTGGTCGCTGCGGGGGCCACGGGGAAACCGGTGAACATCAAGAAAGGCCAGTGGATGCATCCGGAAGGGATGCGCGGAGCCGTGGAGAAGGTTCGGCGCGCCCATGCTACTGATTCCCCAGTCCCCCCGCCCCCCCTTGCCGAGCCCCCGTCCGATTCCCGGGTGGCGGTCACCGAACGAGGAACGTTCTTCGGCTACGGGGATCTCGTGGTGGACATGCGTGGCTTCTCGCGCCTCCGCGAGTCGTGCGGCGCACCGGTCGTGTTCGACGGAACGCATAGCGTCCAGCGCCCGGGAATGGGCGAGGGAGGCGCAAGCGGCGGAGCGCGCGAGCACATCGCCGCACTCACCCGCGCCGCCGTCGCCGCCGGCGCGGACGGCCTCTTCCTCGAAACGCACCCCGACCCCGACCACGCCCCGAGCGACGGTCCGAACATGCTGCCGCTGACGCAGCTCGACGCGGTCGTGCAGCGCGCCGTGGACCTCTGGCGCCTGTGCCGTCAATGATCGATCCCGCGTTTGCCCGACAGATCCAGGTCGTCGGCCTCGACGTCGACGGCGTCCTCACCGATGGCGGCATTTACCTCGGCGACGTGGACGGCGCACGACATGAGTTCAAGCGCTACGACATCCAGGACGGGCTCGGGATCTACCTGCTGCGCCTGGCTGGACTCATCCCGATCATTGTGACGGGACGCGTGTCAATGAGCGTCGAGTTGCGCGCGAGTGAGCTCGGGATCGAGCACGTCGCGCAGGACGCCAATGCGCAGAAACTGAGCGGGCTGCGACGCATCCTCGATGAGCTGCGGCTCGACATGGACCACGTAGCCTTCATCGGCGATGACTTCCCGGATCTCGCCATCCTTCGTCGCGTCGCGCTGCCGGTCGCGGTGGGCAACGCGGTACCCGAGATCCGGGCGGCGTGTCGGGTTCACCTCACGCGCTCTGGCGGTCGCGGTGCCGTGCGCGAGTTCGCGGAGCTACTCCTGCGCGCACGGGGGCAGTGGGAAGACGTCGTGGAGCGCTACGTGTCGGAGCGCTCCGCTGAAGACGCAGAGGTCGCACGATCGTGACCACGGCGCCCCCGTCACCGACGCGAACCGAACGCGACGCGACACTCGTCGAGCGCGGCCGCCGCGTGATACGCCTCGAGCGTGAAGCGCTCGCGGAAACCGAGCGACGGCTCGACGACCGGTTCGCGCGAGCCGTCGAGCTCATTGCCTCGTCGAAGGGCCGGATCATCGTCGCCGGTGTCGGGAAGTCCGGATTGATCGGCCGGAAGATCGCCGCGACCCTCACGTCCACCGGCACGCCCGCGACCTTCCTCCACCCGGTCGATAGCGTTCACGGCGACTTGGGGATCGTGGGCGCAGAGGACGTCGCGATTCTCATTTCGAAAAGTGGCGAGACCGAGGAACTGGTCGCGCTGCTGCTGCACCTGAAGCGATTCGGCGTGCGCTCGATCGCACTCGTCGGCGTGATCGACTCGACCCTCGGACGTCATGCCGACGTCGCGCTCGACGCCTGGGTGCGCGAGGAAGCGTGCCCTCACGACCTCGCGCCCACCACGAGTACCACGACGGCGCTTGCCCTTGGCGATGCGCTCGCGGTCTCCCTGCTCGAGGAAAAAGGGTTTCGCCGCGAGGATTTCGCGCGACTGCATCCCGGCGGCTCCCTTGGCAGGCAACTGCTGCTCCGCGTCGATGACGTGATGGTCACGGATGCGATTCCCACACTCGGCATCGATGCGACCATGCGCGAGGCCATCGTGCTTCTCGCCGAGCGCCGTGGCATCGCCATCGTGCTCGATGACGACCGGCTCGCCGGTGTGCTGACATCGGGCGATCTGACGCGTCTCATGGAGCGGGTGGAGGACCCGCTGCGCGTCCCCGTTCGTGACGTCATGACCACGTCAGCGAAAGTGGCAATGCTCGGGGAACTCGGCAGGGCAGTGGTGTACCGCATGGAGCGGCACGGCATCATGGCGATGCCGGTCCTCGATGAGCATCGTCACGTTCGCGGAGTGATTCATTTGCACGATCTGATGCGGGCGGGCGTCGCGTGAGACACGGAATCGCGCTGCTCGCCGTCGTCACGCTCCTGTTGACGGCGTGCCAGGATCCGGGGGCGACACCGCCCGTGGCCGGGGCGGGAATCCGTGATACGGCCGACCAGACGATGTTCGGCGTGCGCCTCATGCTCGCCGATCGCGGCATCCAGCGCGCGCAGATGGAGGCCGACACCGCCTACACCTACGAGGACAACACGCGCACCGAGCTCCGGAACGTGCGCACCACTTTTTTCACGGAGACGGGACTCAAGAACGGCACGCTGACATCACGCGAAGGGACGTACAACGTGCGCAGCGGGAACATGGAGGCGCGCGGGAACGTGGTCGTCGTTTCCGAGGACGGCCGGCGCCTGGAGACACAACAACTCCGCTATGACCCGGCGCGAAACGAGATCTCGAGTGACAGCGCGTTCGTGCTGACGGAGCCTGACCAACGCATCGCTGGCATCGGGTTCACCGCGGACCCGAACCTCAACAACGTCAACATCCTTCGTGGCGCGTCGGGGTCCACCAGGAGATCCATCGCCCAGCCCGATCGATGATGAGGGCTCGCGTCATTGCCCGTGCGCTCGCGGTTGTGGCCTTCGGGGTTGCAGGCTGCGGTCGCGGCGCTCGCGAACCGCAGCAGGCGCCGGTGCCGGCCCCACCCGCGGCACCCGACACCGCCGCGGCGCGCCGCCTGGCCGAAGCGCAGGCACGTGCGGATTCGATCAGACGCGATTCGGTTCGCGCGGACTCGGTGCGCCGCGACTCCCTGCAACAGGATTCGCTGCGGCTCGCCGAGCGCCCCGCGCCGCCGGCGCCACCCGGGGCGCGCGACCGCGCGCGCCAGGAACGCCGCTGTCAGCTCGAGTTCCCGAATACACCCGAGACCCGGGCCAAAGCGGTGCGTGACCCATCGACCGGTCGATCGAATACGTTCGTGGGCGGCGGCGTCGTGGCGCGATGCAGCGGGCAGGACGTCACCCTCTACGCAGACAGCGCGGAGCTCTACGACACCATCAAGCTCTATTACCTCTTCGGCAACGTGCGCTACCGGGAACGGCGCGTGAACATCGATGCCGATCGCGTCACCTACTTTCTGAACGACGAGCGTATTCTCGCCGAGCAGAACGTACGTGCGACGATGCCGAGCGGATCGAGCATGACGGGGCCGCGAGCCGAGTACTTTCGTCCGGTGGCTCCTGTTCGGACGGTGTCGATGCTCGTGGCGACGCTGCGGCCGAGATTCACGCTTGTGCAACGTGACTCGACCGGCAAAGCGGGCGAGCCAGCCACGTTGCTGGCGGACCGCGTGAGCGTCGTTGGAGACACGCTGTATTACGCCGGCGGAGACGTCGAGATTACCCGCCCCGACCTTCACGCGACCAGCGATTCCGCGTTCATGGACGAGTCAAAGCAATACGGCCGCCTGTTGGTCCGCCCCCAGGTGGAGGGAAGAGGAGAACGCAAGTTCGTGCTCCGCGGCCGGGCCATCGACTTCTTCTCGCGAGAGCGCCTGGTGGAGCGAGTGCTCGCCGTTGACTCCGCTCAGGCAGTCAGCGGAGACCTCGATCTTCGCAGCGACACCATCGACCTGCGGGTAACCGAGAACAAGCTGTCTCGCGCGTACGCGTGGGGACCGACTCGCGCTCGAGCCGTATCGCCGGACCGAACGATCATTGCGGATTCGCTCGATGTGCAGATGCCCGACCAACGCGTGCGCGAAGTGCACGCCGTTCGAGAGGCGTATGCCGAAACCCTCCCGGACACGACGAAGATCAAGAGCACCGAACGCGACTGGCTGCGGGGCGACACGATCGTGGCCGCTTTCGACACGGCGATCGTGCGGGACACCGCCGGGAGGGATACCACGGCGGCGGATACAGCGTCACGTCCACGCATCCGCGAGCTCGTCGCGAACGGAAACGCGAGCTCGTACTACCAGATTCCGTCCAACAAAGGCGCCGCGGAGCCCCCGAGCGTGAACTACGTTCGTGGTCGCGTCATAACGGTGAGCTTCGAGAACCAGGAAGTGGAATCCGTCGTCGTGCTGGATCAGGCTGCCGGTGTCTTCCTCGAGCCAGCTGCCGATACGACGCAGCGGCGCGCGGATAGCGCGCGCGTAGACACCACGCGGGCAGACACCGCGCGCGCTCGGCCCGACTCGCAGCCGGCGCGTCCTCCGGGCAGGCCAGCGCCTCAGCCCCCACCGGTGCGGCGCCCTCCAGTCGGCTTGCTGCGCCCATGAGCGAAACTCCTATGCCGAGCCGGCTGCGCCACCTGATCGCGCAGCTCGCCACGCGCGATCGCTCCACGCTCCTCGCCCTGCACGCCATCGTCAACTCGGCCAACGACCAGGGGGCCGCGGGCTTCCACGACGTCTCGATCCGGTACCGCGAGGACACGCTCGCGGCCATGCGCGCCGAGGGCAGAGACACGGACCGTGAAGCCGGCGTCCTCGGTCTCGACCAGGTGCGCGCGAACCTCGCCGACACGGTGCTCCCCAAGCTCGTCAGCGAGGGAGTCATAACGGTGTCCCGCGACCAGGTGGCCGAGGACGGGTCGCCGCGAATCACCGTTGTGCCTGAGTTGTGGCAGGAGGTCGGGCCGTTCCGGGACAGGATTCTCGAGACCCTCTGGCAGACGGGAGAGCACGCCGCGGTCGCTCACCGCACGCCTAGCGGCGCCAAGCGCGTTGCGCCGAGCGGGAGTACGCTCGCGGCTGAAGGCCTGGTGAAGATGTATCGCCGGCGCCGGGTCGTGAACGACGTGGCCCTTCGATTGCAACAGGGCGAGATCGTCGGACTGCTGGGCCCGAATGGGGCGGGCAAGACGACGACGTTCTACATGATCGTTGGGCTGATCCAACCGCTCGAAGGGCGGATCGTCCTAGACGGCCAGGATATCACGCGGATGCCCATGTACCGCCGGGCGCAGCGCGGCATCGGGTATCTGTCCCAGGAACCTTCGATCTTCCGCAAACTGTCGGTCGAAGACAACATCCTGGCGATCCTCGAGACGATCCCGGGGTTGTCGCGCGAGGAACGACGGTCGCGCCTCGAGTCGCTACTGGACGAGCTGGGCATCAAGTACCTTCGCAACTCCAAGGCATACGCCTTGTCGGGCGGCGAGCGCCGTCGGCTGGAAATCACGCGCGCCCTCGTCACCAGTCCGAAGTTCATGATGCTCGATGAACCATTTGCCGGTGTGGACCCAATCGCCGTACACGATATTCAGACCATTGTCGCCGACCTGCGCCATCGCGGCATCGGCGTGCTCATCTCCGATCACAACGTCGAGCAAACACTCGACATCGTGGACCGTGCCTATATCATGTTCGACGGACAGGTGAAGGTGTCCGGAACCGTTCGCGAGCTCGTCTTCGATGACACCGTCGCCGAGATCTATCTCGGACCGACGCTCACGGCTCGGCTGCGGTCCCGGTTCTCGAGCCACGAGGGCCCGCTCTCATGAAGCCCGGGCTGAATCAGAGTACGCAGCTCCGCCAGGAGCTCAAGATCAATCCACGCCTCTACCAGGCGATGGACCTGCTGTACATGCCGCTCCTCGACCTCCAGCAGCATCTCAAGCAGGAGCTGCTGAACAACCCGTTCCTCGAGATGGTGGAGCCCGAGGAGGAGGAAGAGGAGGAAGGTACCGAAAGCGAGGAAGCCGCCGCGCCTGAAGAAGAGAAAACCGCGAACGACGAGATCGACTGGGAAGGCATCCTTCTCGACGGCTTCGACGCGGGCGGCCGCCGGGAGGAGCACGAGGAGAAGGAGTACTATGAACCCGTGACGGTCGACACGCGCGACCTGAGCGACCATCTGCGCGACCAGATCGCGCTCCTCGACCTCGACCCGCGGCAGATGCTCCTCGCCGAGGAGTTCATCGGCAACATCAACGAGGACGGCTACCTCGCGTGCCCGGTGGAGGACATCCGGAACTCCATCAACGACGTCGTGCTGAAGGCCGCCGAGGCGGCCGGGCGCGACCTCGACGAGGTGCCGGTCTACACCGAGGACGAAGTCCAGCGCATGCTCGAAGTCGTGCAGGCGCTCGACCCGGCGGGCGTGGGTGCGCGCGACCTTCGCGAATGCCTCATGCTCCAGCTTCGCGACGCAGGGCTCGAGCAGTCCGTGCCGTACCGACTGGTGCGAGACTGCTTCGATGAGCTGATCAACCACCGCTGGAGCGAGATCTCGAAGCGGTTCGGCATCAGCCCGTCGGACGTTCAGAAGGCCGCTGACGAGATCGCGAAACTGGACCCGAAACCGGGACTCGTCTACAGCGACGCGAGCGACAACTACATCATCCCGGACTTGGTCGTCGAGAAGATCGACGGGAGGTACCACGTCTTCCTCAACGACGCGAACCTGCCGCGCCTCAAGCTGAGCCGCGCCTACCAGGAGATCGCGCGCGACAAGAAGAAGTTCGAGGGCGAGAACAAGGAGTTCATCTCGAACAAGCTGAACTCCGCGAACTGGATGATTCAGGCCATCGAGCAACGCCGGCAGACGATGCTCAAGGTCATGAACTACATCGTCGAGCGGCAGCGGGACTTCTTCGAGAAGGGCGTACAGTACCTCAAGCCCCTCACGCTCCGTGAGGTCGCTGAGGTCATCAGCATGCATGAGTCGACGGTGAGTCGCGTGACGAACGAGAAGTTCGTCCAGACGCCGCGCGGCGTGCTGCCGCTCAAGTTCTTCTTCTCGTCGGGGCTCTCGACGACGGGCGGGGAAGACGTCTCGGCCCGGGGCATCAAGGACCAGATCCAGAAGCTCGTCGAGAACGAAGACCCGAAGCACCCGCTCACCGACCAGGCGATCGTGAACATCCTGAAGGAGAGCGGAGTGCAGATCGCGCGGCGAACCGTCGCGAAATACCGTGACCAACTCGGGGTGTTGTCGGCGCGCATGCGGAAGCGCGTCTGACGAAGCTCGTTGGCATGTCCTCTTCGGTTGAATCGGGAACCAACCTGACGGTGGCGGCGGTTTCCGCCTCACAGTTCCCGGTCGCCTCGTCGTCCGATGTGGACGTGTCCGTCCTCGTCCCCGCCAAGGACGAGGCCGGGAACCTGCCCCTTTTCATGGAGCAGGCCGCGCAGGCGTTCGCCGGCTCCGCCGTGCGGTACGAGGTCATCGTCATCGACGACGGCTCCGAGGACGACACGTGGTCCGTACTCCAGGACCTCGCCGCGCAGTACGACTTCCTTCGGTTCGCCCGGCATCGCGTTAGGCGTGGGATCGCCGACGCGCTACGCACGGGGTACCTCCATGCCCGCGGCGAAGTGCTCGTGTTCTATCCGGCCGACCTCCAGTTCAAGCCAGAGGACATTCCGCGGCTGGCCGCGCCGATTCTCGCGAACACGTCCGACATGGTCACCGGGTTCAAGCAAGGACAGTACGAGAAGCGGTTCGTGTCGCGGATCTACAACGGCCTGAGTCGGCTCCTCTTTCACGTGCCGGTGAAGGACCTGAACTCGGTGAAGGCGTATCGGCGCGAGATCATGGAAGCACTCCCGGTGCGGCCCGACTGGCATCGTTACATGATCGTCATCGCCGCGGCGCAGGGATTCACCGTCACCGAGATCCCCGTGCCGCTGTACCCGCGGCACGCCGGCAAATCGAAGTTCGGGATCGGCCGCATCCCCGTCGGCGTGCTCGACATGCTCTCGGTCTGGTTCGAGCTCCGGTTCGGCCCGAAACCGCTGTTGCTCTTCGGCATGCTCGGGCTCGGGCTGTTCGCGATCGGCACGCTCGCCGGGTTGTTTGCGTTGGGTCGCTTGCTGTTGTTCAACCAGGGGACGCGGCCGGTGTGGACGATCATCCAGACCTGCCTCATCGTCGGCAGCGTCTTCTTGGCCACGGGCATCATCGGCGAACAAATTGCCGTCCATCGCGCCGAGCTGCGCGAGCTGCGCCGACGCATCGAGGATCAGCACCACCCCCCAACCGAGTGACCCGACGCTCGCCATGCGCGCGCTCTTTCTGACGCACTCGTTCCCACGGGAACCCGGCGATGCGGCGGGCTCGTTCGTGCTGAAGCTTGCCGTCGCGCTCCGCGATCAGGGCGTCGACGTGCACGTCGTCGCGCCGTCGGGCGACGACCTCCCGGCCTCCGACCGGTTCGACGGCGTCCCGGTGGAGCGGTTTCGCTACGCGCCACGCCGCTACGAGAAGCTCGCGTACGCCGGGAACATGCACACGCAGGTGCGAGACTCGTGGAGCGCGAAGCTGGCGCTGCTGGGGTTGCTCGGCGCCGAGTTCGGGAGTGCGGTGCGCGCGCGGCGGGCCTTCGAGCCTGACGTGGTCCATGCGCATTGGTGGTTTCCGGGTGGGCTCGTTGGAACGTGGATCAGCGGGCTCTCCGGGGTTCCGCTGGTAACGACCCTGCACGGCACGGACGTTAGGCTCGCCCGCGCGACGGCAATGGCGCGCCCACTGTTCCGGCACGTGCTGCAGCAGTCGAACGCGGTCACCACGGTCTCGCGGTGGCTCGCGCAGGAAACCGAGAACATCGTCTCGGGTATCCGCGCGTCCGTCGCGCCCATGCCCGTGGCAACCGACCTGTTCGCGCCTGGAGGCACGCGCGACGCGAAGCGTCTCCTGTTCGTTGGTCGGCTAACGGCACAAAAGGGGATTCGCGCGCTCATTGAGGCGGTTGGCATCATGCGCCACCGGGTCCAGCTGGACGTTGTGGGTGACGGGCCGCTCGCCGACGAACTGGCCACGCGCGTACGCGAGCTCCGCATCGATGACCGCGTGACGTGGCTCGGGCATCTCCCGCAGCCGAAGCTCGTCCCGCTCTACCAGCGCGCGACGGCGCTCGTGATGCCGTCAACCGATGAAGGTCTCGGGCTAGTAGCGGTCGAGGCCCAGCTGTGCGAGACACCGGTCGTCGCCTACGAATCCGGGGGGCTGACGGATACCATTCAGCACGAGCGCACCGGGCTGCTGGTGCCGCCGGGCAACGTGGCGGCTCTCGCCGCGGCGCTCGATGGCCTCCTCGACCGTCCCGATCACGGCACCGACCTTGGGCGCGCTGGGCGGATCGTCGCACTGGCCGGATTCGCGCCGGAGTCCGCGGCACGACGGTACGCGGGCATCTATCGCTCGGTCGTTGGCGCACCGGAAACGTAGGCTCCTCACGGCGGCACAATGGGTCCTCGCCGCGATCGTCATTGGCTTCGCGACGCGGGAGCTCGCACGTCAATGGAGCGAGGTAGGTCCCGCGATCCGCGGGCTTCGCCCGTCGTGGACGCTCGTCCTGGCGTCGGGGGCGATCGTACTCGTCACTTATCTCGTCCTCGTCGAGGCCTGGCGTGCGACCCTTCGCATTTGGGGAGGGTCGCTCCCGTTCGTGTCCGCGGCGCAGATCTGGTTCGTCTCGAACCTCGGGAAATACGTTCCAGGTAAGGTCTGGCAGATCGCCGCCATGGGCGTGATGGCGCAACGTGCGGGCGTCTCGAGCACTGCAGCAGTCGGGTCGAGTCTCCTCGTCAACCTCGTCAACGTCGTTGCCGGTTTCG
>DASURJ010000618.1:0-2380 GCA_036280115.1 Gemmatimonadaceae bacterium | reverse complement strand
GATGCACCACGGTCCCTCGACACCCTGGCGCGGCCCAAGCGGGCGACGTTCGCGAACATCGCGACCTTCGCTGACGATGTGGCGCTGATCGCGTTCACGTCGGGCACGACGGGGCAGGCGAAAGGCACGATGCACTTTCATCGCGACGTCATCGCGATCTGTGATCTGTTTCCCCGACACGTGCTCCGTCCGAGCCGCGACGACATCTTCTGCGGCTCCCCTCCCCTCGCGTTCACCTTCGGGCTCGGCGGCCTGCTGCTGTTCCCGATGCGCATCGGAGCCTCGACGGTTCTCCTCGAGCAGGCGGCACCGCAGCAGCTCCTGCAGGGGATTCAGGATTTCCGGGCGACGGTGTGCTTCACGGCGCCCACCGCCTATCGAGCGATGGCGACCGCCTGCGGGAGCTTCGACATCTCGTCGCTGAAGAAGTGCGTATCGGCCGGAGAGCACCTGCCGGTGGCGACGTTCGAGAAGTGGCGGGCGGCCACGGGCCTCAGAATCATCGATGGCATAGGCTCCACCGAGATGCTGCATATTTTCATTAGTGCCGCCGGCAATGACATTCACCCGGGCGCCACGGGGCGTGTCGTGCCCGGCTATCGGGCGCGCATCATCGACAGCGACGGCAACGACGTGCTGCCGGGGACGATCGGACATCTCGCGGTCCAGGGGCCGACGGGGTGCCGCTATCTGGACGACGTCGAGCGACAGGGCGTCTACGTGAAGAACGGATGGAATCTTCCCGGCGATTCGTATCGCATGGACGAGGACGGCTATTTCTGGTATCAGGCGCGCACCGACGATCTCATCGTGTCGTCGGGCTACAAGATCTCCGGGCCTGAGGTCGAGAACGCGCTGCTCGATCACCCGTCGGTCCAGGAATGCGGCGTCGTCGGCATTCCCGACGAGGAGCGAGGGTCCATCGTGAAAGCGTTCGTCGTGCTGCGACCGGGGATCGCAGCGACGGAAGCCACGATGAAGGAGCTACAGGAGTTCGTGAAGTCGCAGATCGCACCGTACAAGTATCCGCGCAGCATCGAGTTCGTCAGCGCCCTTCCGCGCACCGAGACGGGGAAGCTGCAGCGATATCGGTTGCGGGCGGCGCCATCGACGCCCAGCGCCGGCGCGCGGTAATGGAGATCATCAATCCGCGGGGGTGGCCGCGGCCCACTGGATACGCGAACGCGGTCGTCGCGGACGGGCGCGTGATCGTGGTGTCCGGCCAGGTCGGATGGAATCCGGCCAGCGAGCAGTTCGAGACGGACGAGCTTGCGGCGCAGGCTCGTCAGGCACTCGACAATATCGTCGTGGTCCTGCGTGCCGCAGGGGCGCAGCCCGAGCACGTCGTCCGTCTCACCTGGTACGTGACCGATCGCGAGGGCTACGTCGAATCACGTCGAGAGATCGGCGAGGCCTATCGCGCGCTCTTCGGGCGGCACTATCCGGCAATGTCGGTGGTCATCGTCGCCGGGCTCCTGGAGCGCCGAGCAAAGGTGGAGATCGAGGCGACGGCGGTGATTCCGTCGTGAGGCGCTGGACGCGTACGCTGGCGGCCAGCATCGCGCTCGCGTGCGGAGGTGGAACCGTGGAGACGGGGCCGTTTCCAGCGCGTTCGCCCTGGGCGTCCCCTGAGCGTCCACGCCTCGAGCAGGATGCCGACACGAATGACCCTCAGGCGTACGCCGATCTCGGTGGGGCGCACATTGCCCTGCACCCCGATACGGCCGCCGCGTCGTTCTACTGGGCGACGCAGCTCGAGCCCTGGCTCGCCGACGCGTACTACGCGCGCGCCGTGGCGCTCATGCGCACGGCGTGGGCCCCCAGGCGATCCACGGGGGCGTGGATGCCGACGCGGCGGCTGCGTCCACGCGAGATCGCGGTCATCGATTCGCTCAATGCGCTGGCATACGATCTCGACCCGTTCGTGGAACGCAAATTCGACCACCTCGTTGGTGCGCCAATCGGCCGGTTCATCTGCCACCGAATCACCGATCGGTCGGCCGCGGGCCTGTGCTACCTTCAGAGCCGCTCCTACCAGCTGGCCGTACAGGTGCTCGATACAGCACTCCGGTTCGACCCAAAGAAGATCGAGTTGCATTACCTGCGAGCGCTGGCCTATTATCGGCTTCACAAGCCCGACAGCGCCGCCATCGCGCTCGGCGTGCTGGCGGACTCGCTGGGTCGCCGGCAGGAGAAGGCGCTCACGGCGTTCTACATCTCTCGGGCGACGATCTACTACGCGCAGGGCGTGGCGTACACGCGGACCGGGGACACCGACGCGGCGGCTGCGTCCACGCGAGATCGCGGTCATCGATTCGCTCAATGCGCTGGCATACGATCTCGACCCGTTCGTGGAACGCAAATTCGACCACCTCGTTGG
>DASURJ010000617.1:0-11442 GCA_036280115.1 Gemmatimonadaceae bacterium | reverse complement strand
TGTCGGTTCGCGGCTCGCTCGTGGAGAAGTACGTCGAGCGACTGTACGCGGAGCTCGACGAAAAAGGACTTCGTTTTCATCCGCCCGTGTATCTCAGCGACGAGTGGGGATGCCCCGACGGGACGCCGCTCATTGGCGTGCCGTTTTACCTGGCCGATCCGCGACTCGCACGGATCGAGGAAGAGCTGGCGGTCGAGGTCGAGTCCGAGATCGATGTGATGCGCTATCTCCGCCACGAGGCCGGGCACGCCTTCAACTACGCGTACCGCCTGTACGACCGCCCCGACTGGCGTCGCATCTTCGGCCCGTACTCGCGCCCGTATCGCGACCGCTTTCGCGCCAATCCGTTCTCGCGCGACTACGTTCGCCACATACTCGGGTGGTACGCACAGAAGCATCCCGATGAGGACTTCGCCGAGACGTTCGCCGTGTGGCTTACGCCGGGTCGCGACTGGCGCGCCGAGTACGCGGGATGGCCGGCGCTCGCGAAGCTCGAATACGTTGACGCGCTGATGCGCGAGCTCGGCGATGAGGCGCCGCAGCCTCCCGAGCCCGGCGACGAGGACTTACCAGTGGAAGCCATGCGGTACACGCTGGCCGACCACTATCGCGCGCTCGATGAGCCGCTCCCTCTCGATGACGATCGGCATTTCGACGGTGATCTCCGCGCGCTGTTCGGAACGAGAAGTGACGCGCCGAGTGGCGAGGGCGCCGCCGAGTTCATTCGCCGCCACCGCCGCGAGATCGTCTCGCGCATCGCATACTGGACCGGCGAGAGCACGATTGCCGTTCGAGCATTCATCGACTTCCTCATTCAGCGCGCGGCAGCCCTCGAGCTGCGCGTGCGCGGCCTCGAAGCATCGACGCTGATCGAGCTCACGGCATTCGGGACGGCAGTCATGATGAACTACCGGCTCACCGATGCACTCCAGGGAACGGCGCGCCGGGACGATTCATGAACGTCGCGCTTCTCCACACGAAAGACGCGATCGAGCCGCCTGAGGATCCCGTGCTCGGACAGATTGAAGACGCATTGCGTGCCGGGGGGCACGAACCGCGTCGTGTGCTCGTCGGCAGCTCGATCGAGCCAGTCGTGCGGGCGCTCACCGAGGAACGTCCCGATCTCGTGTTCAACCTGGCCGAGTCATTCGCCGGGAAGAGTGCGCTCGAGTCGAACATCGCCGCGTTGTTGAATCTCCTGGACCTGCGCTACACGGGGTCGAGCCCCGCAGGATTGCTCGTCGCCGGCGACAAGACGCTGAGCAAGAAGGTGCTCAGCTTTCACGGCATCAGGACGCCGGAGTTCGCGACGGTCTATCGCGGCATGGTGGACTGGGCGGGCGAGGTCCAGTTCCCTCTCATCGTGAAGCCTCCCCAGGAAGACGCCTCGCTCGGGATCACGCAGAAGTCGATCGTGCGCGATGTGAAGGAACTGCTCGAGAAGATCGCCGAGCTCCAGAGCGAGTACCAGCAACCCGCGCTCGCCGAGCAGTTCATCGACGGACGCGAGTTCTACGTGGGCGTGCTGGGCAACGCGAACGCGCGTGCGCTCCCGGTGATCGAGCTCGATTTCTCGAAGTATCCGACGGATCGTCCGCGGATCGCGAGCTGGGAGGCGAAGTGGGGGGATGAGGGAGATGAGAAGGGTGCGGAGTTCGAGGGGACAGAGTCGGTGTTTCCCGAGAGTCTTCCGGACGAACTGCGCGATCGCCTGCAGAAGGCGGCCGTCGATGCGTTTCACGCCCTGCGGCTCCGCGACTATGCCCGGGTGGACATGCGCGTGACCGAGAACGGGGATGTGTACGTGATCGAGGTAAACCCGAACTGCTACCTCGAGGCGAAGAGCGAGTTCGCGCGGGCGGCGGAGCGCGACGGCTTGTCGTATGACGCGCTCATTGCGCAGATCGTGGAGTTGGCGGGAGCGAGGTATGCCCGGTGATCTGATAGCTGCTGGCTGAGCTGATAGCTCGAAAACAAAGGAGCCGGCCAATTGGCCGGCTCCTTTGTTTTCTACGAACTACTTCTTCTTGGCTCCGCCTTTCTTCTTCGCAGCCTTTTTGGCGCCGCCTTTCTTCTTCATGGCCATGGTACGATCTCCAGAACTGGAGTGAAACACCCGTTCGATCCCCCGGTGGACCGGCGGGTGGGCGGCCGCATGCCGTAGCACACGGCCGATTCGTTATGCGCTCATACCGCGCGCACGTCGTTCAGTTGTCGCAACTCGTTCGCTATCCGACGATTGGTGGTTGTCGTTCGTTACGCCTGACGAGCGGTAGAGTTCCACCGCCGTTGTCGTTACGTGTCGATCAGACCGCGTCGCTCAAGCTGGTGAAGTTGAAATCCCGGACCTTGATGGGTGGGACCACGATCGCGAGCCCGGGTCCGCCGGCTTCGCTCGCGCTCACGCGCACCGGCCGCCCCATGGCATCGAGATTGTTCAACATGAAGATCGGCGACTCGTTGAACCGAAGGTTCTTGACGGCGCGCGTGATGCGCCCACGTTCGATCAGGAACGTACCGTCGCGCGTGAGACCCGTGTAGAGGATGGTGCGCGGATCGACTGGTCGAATATACCAGAACCGCGTCACGAGAATCCCGCGGTCCGTCGAGGCGATCATCTCGTCGATCGACGCGGTGCCGCCCGACATGCGCACGGTACCCGCATTCGGCAGCGGGGCCCGTCCCTGCTTCTGCGCCCAGAAGCGATCATAGGCGAGGTTCTTCACCACGCCGTTCTCGATCCACGTCGTCTTCGAGATCGGCTGACCATCGCCGGAGAACGTGTTTCCGTAGGTCTCCGGATCGAGCGGGTCGGAGCTGATGGTGACTCGCTCGTCCACGACCTTCATGCCGATCTTGTTTCCGCCACCTGCCTTCGAGAAGAAGGAGCGCCCTTCGTCCGCATTGCGGGCGCTCATCGCGTTCGTGATGAACTGAACGAGGTTGCCGACCGCGGTGGGCTCGAGGATCACCGTGTAGCGACCGGGCTCCACGGCAACGGGGTTCACAGACCGCCGTGCCTTGTCGATGGCGCGTGTGCCGAGCTGCGCGGGGTCGAGGAGCGCGAAGTCGTGGCTCGTGGCGCCGGCCCATCCGGAGCCGGTCCCGTCCTGCGTGCGCACCGTGGTGGTGAGCGAGAGCGCGGTCTGCCGGTTGTACGCGAACAATCCCTTCGAGTTCGCGATGGCGGTCGCGCCGGCGCGCGTTTCGAGGTAGCCGGTGGAAATGAGTCCGGCAGCACGCGCGGGCTCGGTGATCGCGCGCGCGGCGTTGGCCCGCGCACTCGGATCGAGCGAGGCCGTCGAATCGCTCCAGCCGGCGGCCGGCACGTAGGTCTGTGGCCCGAGCTCGGGCATCGCTTCCGGATCTTCCGGCGACAACCTGGCGAGACGCTCGGAGAGCTCGACGGCGGCGCGCAGGCTGGCGTCGTCGAGCTTGTTCGTGTTCACCACGCCGGTGCGTCGCCCGACCGTGCTCCGCACGCTGACCGTGGCGTCGTAGTTGTCGCCGGCGGTGGAGATCTGGTTGACGGCGAACCGCGTGTTACCGCGTGCGCCGCTGTTGATCGTCACCCGGGTCTCGTCGGCGGTGGCCATGGCGAGGGTGCGTTTGGCGAGCGCTTCGCACTCTTCGCGCCCCATGGCGCGCGCGGCAACGACGAGCGACCGGAGTGGGCTCACGCGCGCCGTCCCGTGTTGATGACGTTGATCTGACGGTGGCGTGTGGGCGGGCAGCCATGCGAGACGGCGTTCGACTGCGACGGCTGTCCTTTCGCGTCGCCGAACGCCCCCCATAACCAGTAGCTGTCTTTCCCGCCCATCATGTCCATCGCGTTCCAGAACTCGGGGGTGCGCATCTGGTACGCGACGTCCTTGAGCATCCCGGTGATCTTGCCGCCGCGGATCTCGTAGAAGAGCTGACCGCCGAACTGTGCGTTATAGCGCTGCTGGTCGATGGAGAACGACCCATCGCCAACGATCGCGATCCCTCGGTCGGTGGCGGCGATGAGATCGTCCCACGTCAGGTTCTGTTCGCCGGGGAGAAGCGAGACGTTCGGCATTCGCTGGAACTGCACGTCCGCCCAGGACTGCGCGTACGAGCATCCGTGCGAGCGCGTGGGCTTGCCCTGCTGCTTGTACCACCAGTCGAGCCAGTTGGCCTGCTCTCGCGTCGTCTGGTAGTCGTTGACGATACCGTTCTTGATGATGAGGAACGTCTCCGGCTGCACGCCGTCGTCATCCCACCCACAGGCCGCGAGCGAGCCATCCTGCGACCGGTCGCCCTGCACGTTCATGAACGCGGGGCCGTACTTGAACTTTCCGAGCATCTGCTCCGGCGGCGCGACGAAGCTCGTCCCGGCGTAATTCGCCTCGTAGCCGTAGACGCGATCCAGCTCGGTCGGGTGCGCAATGGATTCGTGGATCGTGAGACCGAGGTGGGTCGGATGCAACACGAGGTCGTATCGCCCGACCTCGACTGGCTTCGCCGACAGCTTTTGCACCGCCTGTTCGGCCCATAAAGGCGCGTTCTCGACGAGCTTCGCGTCGAGGATGTGCTCGTACCCGCGCCCCATGGGCGCGGCATCGCTCTGTCGCGACTGGAAGTCCGAGAAGTCCGACGATACGGCCGTCACCGTCATGTTCGGCGACGCGCGAAAGAGCGTCTGGACCGTGAAGGTGCCGTCGGTGTTCGCGTAGGTCTTCTCTTCCTTGAGGAAGAACATTGCGGAGTTCACGAACCGGGAACCCCGGACCTTGAGCGCGGCCTCGTTGGCCGCGAGGAGGAGCGCGACCTTGTCCTCGATGGCAACGTCGAATGGATCCGTCTTCGCGGGCGCACGCCATTCGCCCTTGGCTACCGGTGCCGGGGCGAGCACGACCGGCCGCACGAGTGACGCGCGGTTCGCGCGTGCCTGCGAAACTGCCTGACGCGCGATGCGCGCGACCTCGTCGCGCGTCAACTCGCTGCTCGCGGCAAAACCCCACGATCCATCGACCAGCGTGCGGACGCCGAAGCCGAACGTCTCGTTATCGGAGAGACCCTGGACGCGGCGCTCGCGCGTACTGATCGACTGCACGCGATTGCGGCTGATGCGAACGTCGGCGTATTGCGCCCCCGCGCCGCGCGCTGTATCGAGCGCGAGCATCGCGAGGTCCTGGAACGACGAATTGACGGTGGGAGAAGCGGCGGGAACTTCAGGCGAGGCGGGACGAGCGACGTTGGCGGGGGGCTGTTGAGAACCGACGCAGGCGTTTACGCCAATCGTCGCTGCTGCCGCCGAAGCTGTCTTGAGAAACTCTCGTCGCGATGTCGCCACGCAGTGTCCTCTTGCCCGCAAGCAGAAAGAGACTGAGTGCGAATATAGAACCGTGAAAAAGTGGATGCAATAGTCGTGCGTGATTCTTCGCGCTTGCCGTCGCATCATTGCATCCGCTCGCACGCGCTCGCAACGCCATCATTCACGCATCATCGCCAGCGCGGTGTGCGCCGACTATACTCCGATCAACGGCTGAACTCTTCGAGCGTCCGACTCATGCCGACACTCACCATTGACGGTCGCACCATCACGGTGCCGGCTGGCGCGACCATTCTCGACGCCGCACGCGCGTTGGGCATCGACGTGCCGACGCTGTGCTGGTACCCCAAGCTACCAGTCGTCGGAAACTGCCGAATCTGCCTCGTGCATGTCGACGGCGCGCCGAAACTCGTCGCCTCGTGTGCCACCGCGGCGGCCGACGGGATGTGCGTGACCACCGAGTCCGACGACGCGGTCAGCAATCGCCGCGGCGTCCTCTCGATGCTGCTCGAGCGCTACCCCGCCGACGAGATCCCCGCGACCGGCGCGCGCAACGAGTTCGAGGCGCTCGTCCATCGATACGACGTCCCCACGACGCGACGATCGGGCCTGCCCCTTCGCACCGGCGATGAACGCGACGGCGACCCCATCATCCAACACGACATGTCGACGTGCATCCTGTGCACGCGATGTGTCCGCGCCTGCGAGGACATCCAGGTCGTGGGCGTCCTCGACGTCGCGTACCGTGGTGATCATGCGCAGATCATCGTCGGCGCCGATGGCAACCCGGAGCATGCCGGGTGCACGTGGTGCGGCGAGTGCGTTCGCGTCTGTCCCACCGGTGCCATCCACGATATCCTGGCGCTCCCCCGCGATCGCACCGACAATGGCAACGGCCATCGCGATGGCAACGGCCAGCGACGCGAAACGGAGAGCGTCACGGCGTCGGCCCACACGAGCGCGGCTCCCACGATCCGCCCGAACGGCGCGCCGTCATCGCACGAGCCGAATGGGCAGGTTGCTCGCGAAGTCTCGACCCGCCTTCCGGTACTCGACCGCACCGTGCGCAGTGTATGTCCCTACTGCGGCGTCGGCTGTCAGATCGACCTCGAGGTCAAGGACAACCGCGTCATCCACGTGAGGAGTCCGTGGATCGAAGATGACACGCCCAACCTCGGGTCCACGTGCGTGAAGGGGCGCTTCGGCTACGACTTCGTGCAGCATCGGGATCGCCTGACGACGCCGCTCATCCGCCGCGGATGGAAGAAACAGGAAGGGCGCTGGATCTACGACCCTGCTGAAGCAGCGACGCAGGCCGACGGCACCCCCTGGCCTCGTCGCGGTGGTCCGTGGCTCGAGGTGAAGGACGAGAGCCGCACGCCAAAGCGGCGACCACGCACGAACCCGCTACGAACCGCACCCACCGGGCCCTCCCCACTCGGCGATCCACGCGATCGCGCCGCCACGCCGGCCGAGTGGTACACGCCGTTCCGCGAAGCGACGTGGGACGAGGCACTCGAGCTCACCGCGCAGGAACTGGTGCGGCTTCGTGACACGCACGGCCCCGACTCGCTCGCCGTCTTCCAGTCCGCCAAATGCTCCAACGAGGAGAACTACCTCCTCCAGCGGATGTTCCGCGGCGGGATCGGCACGAACAACGTGGATCATTGCACGCGCCTCTGTCACTCGTCGTCGGTGAGCGCGATGCAGCGCGCGATGAACACGAGCGCGGCGTCGGGCTCCATGCGCGAGATCGAGCACGAGACCGACGTCATCTTCCTCCTCGGCGCCAATACCACGGAGTCACACCCCGTGTTCGGGGCGGCCCTCAAGCGCGCGGTGAAGCGAGGCGCCACGCTGATCGTTTGCGACCCACGCCGCATCGAGCTCGCCGTACGCGCCCACATTCACCTGCAGCCGCTGCCGGGCACGGACGTCGCGTTGATGAACGCGATGCTCAACCACATCCTCACGCTCGGCCTCGAGGACCGTGAGTTCATTGCACGGCGGACGCACAACTTCGACGCGGTGCGCGCCGCCGTCGCTCCCTACACGCCAGAGCAGGCGGAAACAATCACGGGAGTGAGCGCCGACCTCATTCGTCGCGCCGCGGAGATCTACGCACGCGGACCGCGGTCGTCGACGCTCTGGGCAATGGGACTCACCCAGCACAGCACCGGGACCGACATCGTCACCGCGCTCCTCAACCTGATTCTCGCGACGGGATCGATCGGCCGCTGGGGCGCGGCGATGATTCCCATCCGCGGACAGAACAACGTCCAGGGCGCGAGCGACGTCGGCGCGATTCCGATGGTCTACACCGACTACCAGCCGGTCACGGATCCCGCGATTCGCCACATGTACGCGGAAACCTGGGGCGTGCCTGACGAGCGTATTCCGCTCACGCCCGGGCTCAAGGTGACGCAGATCGCGAAGGAAGGCAGCCCGGTGCGCGGCATGTACATCATGGGCGAGAACCCCATCATCTCCGACCCTGATGTCTCGCACGCGGAGGCATGGTTCCGTGGACTGGACTTCCTGACCGTGCAGGATCTCTTTCTCACCGAGACCGCGCGGTACGCGGATGTCGTGCTCCCCGGAGCCTCGTTCGCCGAGAAGGATGGAACGTACGTCAACACCGAGCGGCGTATTCAGCTCGCCCGGAAAGCGGTGGACCCGCCGGGTCAGGCGCGCGGCGATCTCGACATCGTGATCGACCTGTCGAATCGCATCGGCCTGCCCACGCCGTTCAGGAACGCCGCGGACGTCATGGATGAGATCGCACGCGTGACTCCATCGTGGCGGGGCGTGACGCACGCTCGCCTCGACGGCGGCCCTGGGCTTCAGTACCCCGTCCCGCACCGCGATCACCCTGGAACGGCGTTTCTCTTTGCCGACGCGTTCCCGACCACCGACGGGAAGGCAACGTTCCATCCGGTAGAGTACCTGCCCCCCGCGGAGCTCCCCGACGAGGAGTACCCGTTCATTCTGAATACCGGGCGCCAGATGTACCACTGGCACACCGGGACGATGACCCGCCGGTCTTTCGCGCTCGATGCGCGCGAGTCCACGCCGACGGTCGAGCTCAATCCGGACGACGCCGCCGTGCTCGGCGTACACGATGGCGACATCATCGGCATCAGCTCACGGCGCGGCCGGATCACGATCGCGGTGCGCCTCTCGAGACGCGTCGCGCGTCACCAGGTGTTCGTCCCGATGCACTACCGCGAAGCGGCGGCGAACCTGCTCACCAACCCGGCGCTCGATCCTTACGCCGGCATACCGGAGTTCAAGGTGTGCGCGGTGAAGTTGTCGCCCGTGCATCAAGCGTTAGAGGACCTGGCGAACGCGGCCCACGGAAGTAGTCACACGTGACGACATGGATCTAAAGCTCACGAACAAGGTCGCGCTCGTCACGGGCGCGTCGAGCGGGCTCGGATACGCGATCGCACGCGAGCTCGCGTGTGAAGGCGCGAGCGTCGCGATTGCCGCGCGACGAAAGCCCGAGCTCGAACACGCTGCCGCGGAGATCCTCAAGGCAGCTCGCACGCGGGTTCTCCCGGTCGTCAGCGACGTGTCGAAGAAGGGAGAAGCCGAGCGACTCGCCCGAACGGTCGAGGAAAGCCTCGGCCCGATCGACATCCTCGTCGCCAACGCTGGCGGCCCCCCCTCGACCCTGTTCGACTCGACGACCGACGAGCAGTACGTCGCGGCCATCGAGCTCAACCTGCTGAGCTCCATTCGACTCGCGCGGGCGTGCGTTCCCGGTATGCGGAGCCGCCGGTGGGGACGCGTGATCTTCCTGACCTCGATGGCCGCCAAGCAGCCGGTTCCCGGGTTGCTTCTGTCCAATACCGCTCGTTCCGGTTTGCTCGGGTTCGCGAAGACGATCGCGAACGAGTGCGCTCGCGACAACGTGCTCGTGAACACCGTGCTCCCGGGACACTTCGACACCGCGCGCGCCATCGAGCTCGCCCGAATGCGTGCGGAACGTGAGCAGCGGCCGGTCGACGAGCTGCTGGCGGCGCGCACGGCCGGAATTCCGCTTGGGCGGGCGGGCGATCCCAAGGAGATGGCAGCGGTCGTTGCGTTCCTCGCGTCGGAACGTGCCAGCTTCGTTACCGGTGCGGTGATCCAGGTGGATGGTGGACAGATTCAGACGTTGATCTGAGCCGAGCGCCGGAGCACGCCCGCTTCCGTCTCCATCCCGCATCCACCAGCTTTTCTCGCGCAGTTCCAAACCAACGTCGACCACGCGGAACCGCGAGCGTCGACCGCCACCGCGTCCCACAACCCGCTCCTGATGAAAGCGCTCGTCAAGACGACCGCCGGTCCCGGTTTCGTGCTCCAGGACGTTCCGGTTCCCACGATACGTGACGACGAAGTGCTGATTCGCGTGCGGCGCGCGGGGGTCTGTGGGACCGACGTGCACATCTACGAGTGGGATGATTGGGCACGGGGACGCGTGAAGCCGCCGATCGTGGTCGGTCACGAGTTCGCGGGTGACGTGGTGCAGGTGGGTCAGCTCGTCACCGACGTGCGTGAAGGCGATCGCGTGACCGCCGAAGGGCACATCGTGGACGGCCGGTGCCTGTTGTGCCGCACGGGAAATGCGCACGTGTGTCCCTTTACGCGGATCATCGGCGTCGATCGCGACGGGTGCTTCGCCGAGTACATCGCGATGCCGGCGGTGAACGTCTGGCATCTCGATGACAACGTGTCGTACGATGTCGGCGGGATTCACGATCCCATGGGGAACGCGTTTCACACGGCGCTCACGGCGGACATCCCGGGCTCGACCGTGCTCGTGACGGGGTGCGGACCGATCGGTATCTTCGCGGTAGGGATCTGCAAGGCGGCGGGTGCGTCGCGCATCATTGCATCGGACGTGAACGATCGCCGTCTCGCGCTCGCGAAACGGATGGGCGCGCACGACGTGGTGCACCCGCAGGACGCGGAAGCCGCGGTGAAGGCGGCCACCGACGGTCTCGGAGTCGACGTCGTGCTCGAGATGTCCGGGGTCCCGGCCGCGATCCATCAGGCATTTGCGCTCGTCCGCGTCGGAGGACGCGTGCAGATGCTCGGCATACCCGCGAAGCCGATGGAGATGAACTTCGCCACCGAAGTCATCTTCAAGGGAATCACGATCTATGGTGTCGTCGGCCGACGCATGTACGACACGTGGCATCAGATGACACGGTTCCTGCGATCGGGGGAGTTCGATCCGGCCCCGGTCATAACCCATCGGTTTCCGCTCGAGCAGGCAGACGAGGCAATGCGCGTCATCAAATCCGGCGAGGCCGGCAAAGTCATCTTCGAGATCGCCTGACCGGCGGATCCCGAACCGACCGTCTCCATCCTGGTATCCCTGCTCCTATGTCGCTGAACACTACATTTTCCGCCGAGCTTGGCGCCCGCATCGATCAGCTGAAGGCCGACCGGGTCTACAAGCGGCTCAACTACCTCGATTCGCCGCAGGCGGCGCGGGTGCAGATGGAGGGCCGCGGCGAGGTCCTCATCATGTCGTCGAACAACTACCTCGGCCTGTGTGACGAGCCGAGCGTCGTCGAGGCCGGCATTCGCGGGCTTCGGCGGTTCGGCGCCGGTACGGCGAGCGTGCGCTTCATCTGCGGGACGTTCACGGTTCATCGCGACCTCGAGGAGGCGATCGCGCGGTTCGTCGGTACGGAGTCGTCGCTCACCTATGTGTCGGCGTGGAACGCGAACGAGGCGCTCACGGCGACGATTCTCGAGGAGGGCGACTTCGTCGTCTCGGACGCCTTGAACCATGCATCGATCATCGACTCGATCCGCCTCGCCAAGGCGATCGTGAAGTGCACGAGCGCGGTCTACAAGCACGGGGACCTGGATGACCTCGTGTCGAAGCTGGACCAGGCCAAGGGCGCGAAGCGGCGGCTCATCTGGACCGATGGCGTGTTCTCGATGGAGGGGGCGATCGCGAAGCTTCCCGACCTCATCGACATCGCGCGGCGCTACGATGCGGTGCTCGCCGTGGACGACTCCCACGCGACCGGTGTCCTGGGCGAGACGGGGCGCGGCACCGCCGAGCATTTCGGCGTGCTGGGCGAGGTGGACATCATTACGTCGACGTTAGGGAAGGCGCTGGGCGGCGCGGCCGGGGGGTT
>DASURJ010000616.1:0-4286 GCA_036280115.1 Gemmatimonadaceae bacterium | reverse complement strand
ATCCGGCCGTTTCGGCCCCTTCCGCGGCATCGGTAGTTCCGACCGGCCCGGGCGCGACGGTCCAGACGCGCCGATCTGGTCTTTGCTGATTAGCTGGGAGCTGGGAGCTGGGAGCTGATAGCTGTTTGCCTGTGAGCTGATAGCCGTTAGCTCCGAGCTGGAATGCTGCTGACAGCGGCTGGCAGCTGGCTGCGACAACGACTGACCGCAACAGCCGCTGGCAGCAGCAGCGACGGCTTCCGCTTACGACTCGCGAGTATCGACTATCGACTCGCGCAGCTGCGCGAGTGCGTGACTCAGCTGATTCGCGACCGTCTGCGTCGACGTCCCGGTGATCGAGGCGATCTCCCTGTACGAGAGGTCATGCACGACACGCAGGAGAAACACCTCCCGCCTGCGGGGTGAGAGCGCCGCGATCGCACGCTCGATGGCCGCGCGCAGCTCGGTGTCCGGGAGCTCCGGTATGTCGTGATGGAGTGCGGTCGATTCCGCGGCGACATCCGCGGCGCGCTCCTGCGCCCGGAGGTGTCGGTGCTCGGAGATCGCGATGTTTCGCGCGAGCCGGTACAGAAGCCCGGCCACGGACCCAGCCGGTCGCCACGAGCGCCGACGCTCCCACAGCCGGCAGAACGTCTCCTGCGCCGCGTCCTCTGCGGCGTCGTCGGAGCCGGTGAACCTCGCGAGAAACATCGTGATCGGCGACCAGTAGCGCGCGAGCAGCGCGTCCAGCGCGGACGCGTCGTCAGCGGCCAGACGTGCGAGCAGACTTGCGTCCGACGGCTGATCGTCGTGAACCATTCCGAGCGAAAGGCCCGCATCGCGGGCGATGAAATCTCCTCGTGCCCTCTCTCAGGACCCTGAGGATTCGTCGCGTCGCTCGGAATGACAAGGGGCGGCTCGGTGCGAAACGGCGGCGCGATCAGCGCCGCCTCCCCGTACGCTCCACCCACTTCCTCCACTCCACCTCGAGCGCCGCCACATCGTGCGGCAACGTCGTACTCGTCGCGAGTACCTCACCAACCGTCCGCCCGCGCGCCAGCTCGTCGACGAGTCGAGCGACGATGGCGGGATCTCGCTCGCGCATGAACGCGAGGACCGTCACCGACTGCGCAATGAACACCGGGGCGACGCCGGACTGTGAAGGCCGATGCACTCCAACGAGCGAGGCCAGCGGCAGCAGCCGCCTCGAGTTGGCGCGTACCTCGGACGCCGCGCGCATCGCGGCACCGGGCGAAGCGAGGATTCCGAGCGCGCCGGTCTCGAGCCACGCGGGCAGCGCGAGTCGACGAGCGTCCGGTCGCGCCGCATCACCGGCCGGCTCACCGTCCGTGTCACGCGGCGCACCCCTCGCTCGGGCGGCGAGCCACGCTTCCGCGGCAGTCGCCGCGAGTAGCGGGCCGGCAAGAAGCCGCGTGGTCGCCGAGTCATGCAGAGCGCGCTCGTCGCGCGGTTTCTCGTCCTGACCCCTTTCACCGCCGGGCTGCCGTCGCGTCACCACAGCGAGCGGGACGCCTCGCCAGATACTGTCACGGGGCCCAGGCGCGGTATCGACGCGAACCGCGATGAGCGGCGGTGCTTCGCCGAGCAGCTCGCGGTAGCGCCAGGCCACGTCGTCCATGACCTCGCGCTGCCAGAGCACCGACCGCTCCGACGCCAGCAGATAGTACGACGCACTACGCAGCACGTACGTCGTGTCACGGCCGGCGACGATCACCTCACTCGCCGGCGCCGGATCGGGTGTGAACGGTTCGTCGTTCCACACGAACCGCGAGCAGCCGGCGAGCGCGAGGGCGCAGAGGCCAAGCGTCATGATGCGCATAGGGATACCAGTCCGTATTCGATGCGTCGTTAGGTTCTCGCTCACCAGCCGGGCTGCAATACGAAGCCCCAGACTCCGCCGTTACGGCCGGGCCGCATGAACGGGTGCGCGTAGTTCACCTCGAACACCGCAAACCCGAACAGATTCAGGCGCGCGGCCACGCCCGTGCTCACCACCGGCGTGCGATCGCCCGACAGCGACGTGAAGTCCCACACCGGGCCGCTGGCCTTCGTCCACGCCACGCCGGCGTCGACGAACGGGGCGATCTCCAGGGGCGGAAGTGGGCTCGCGATCAGGCCGAAGCCGTTCGTGCCTAACAGCGGGATGCGGAGCTCCACGTTCGCCATGGCGACGCGGCTTCCCACCAGCCGGTCGAACTGCGGGCAGCGACTGCCCGCGAGACCACCACTGCCGTTCGACACACAGTCGGCGTTCGAGAACGAGTCGTACGAGTACCCACGCACGAGCGAGCCGTCGCCCAGGAACAGCGCCCCTAGGCGCTCACTCTCCGAATCCTTCCCGTAGAGCCCGTAGTGGAGGCCACGGAACGCCAGCGTGAACGGCTTGAAGAACAGGTACCGGCGGTAGTCGACGAGGAGCGACTGGTACGACAGTGTGCCCGTCGTTGGCGTCACCTCAATACGGTACCGCGAGCCGGCGATCGGTGATGTGAACCCGAACGCCGACGCGTCGCCGACGAGCGCGACCGAGCCCCGCACGAGCCCGAGCGGCGACGGAGCTGGCAACTCGTTCCGACTCGTGCCGCCATCGAACCCCTGCTGCAGATACTCCAGGCTGTAGCCGTAGTGCGTGTATCCCGTGGAGAACTCGAGGCGCCGCGTGTGCGAGAGCGGGTACTGGGCAATGAGCGATGCATTGTCCACCGCCACCCGCTGAACGAGATACTCGACGCCGGCGTTGGTGTATGCGCCGTACCCGTAGACGTAGGGCGTCCGCGAAACGCTCACCCCCCAGTTCCACCGGCGAGCGCTGTTGATGTAGAGGAACTGTCCGCCGAGGTCGCGGAGCTGTCCCGACGCCTGGACGCCCACACCGATCATCTGGTTGCCGAGCATGTCGCTGAAGTACGCGGACGCCCCACCGACGAACTGCGTCCCGAGCAGACTGCTCGACCCCACGCCGATCGACGGCTGACCCAGCGCCGCGAGGCGGAAGGCCGTTCGGTACGGCCTGTTCTCGTACGTGGTGTCGGCCGGAAGCCCCGCGTCGGTGTCCGCGAGGTAAGTGGCGATGGTGCTCGTGATCCCGCGTCCCTCCGACGGCAACACCGCCGCCGATCGGCCGACACGCCGGGCGTCGATCGTGTCCGCACCGTTTCCGTCCATCCGCTCGGCGACGCTTCGCGTGCTGTCGGTGGCTAGCGGCTCACCCTGGGCTCGTTCGGCGGGAAGCGCCGCGATGTGGAACCCGGCCTTGTCGAACACGGAGAACAGGAGGCGACCCGTCTCGCGCGCAACCGAGATGGCGGGTGACGTACCGGTCACCCCGCTCACGCCGGTTGCCGTGCGCGTGACCCGGAAGGTTTCCCCCGTGCCCATAGCCAGGCGGTAGATGTCCGTGTAGCCGCCGTGGTCCGACACGAAGTACAGCGACGCGCCGTCCGGCGAGTACTGCGGATTGACGTGCTTCGCGTCAGGCAGCCCGCGCAGCACACGGATCTGGCCGGTCGCGACATCGATCGTCGCGAGGCGGAGTCGCGAGAATCGCATGCGCTCGAAGTCGCTGCCCGCGCCCGCCGAGTCGGGTCCGCTCGCACGGTCGGTGACGAACGCGAGCGTCCGCCCGTCGGGTGACCAGGCCGGCTGCAGGTCGGCGAAGCGGTCGTTCGTCAGGTGGCGGAGCGCGCCGGTGCGGAGATCGAACAGGTACAGGTCACTCAACCCGCCCTTCATTCCCGAGAATGCCAGGTACCGTCCGTCGGGCGACCATGCGACCGTCGTTACCGCGCCGACATCGCGTGGCTTGATTCGGCGCTTCACCTTGTGCGATCTGACGTCGAGCAGGTCGATCTCGTTGTCACCGTTCGCGTACGTCACGAACGCGAGCTGCTTCGCGTCGGGCGACCAGCTTCCCGCCGAATAGAGGAAGCTCAGGGCGTCGAAGTGAGATCCCACCCCCGCCGAAGCGAGCTTGCCGCCGACCTTCCCGGTGAGCGCGTCGGCGACGTAGAGGTCCACGCCAGTGAGGTCACGCGACGAGAAGAATGCAACCAGACGCCCGTCGGGACTCACCGCCGGCGACACGTTGTACTCGCCGGTTCGACCGGAGCCGAAGATGACCCGGTCGCCGCTCTCCGGTGGCCGCGTCCGTCC
This sequence comes from Gemmatimonadaceae bacterium, assembly GCA_036280115.1. GTDB lineage: Bacteria > Gemmatimonadota > Gemmatimonadetes > Gemmatimonadales > Gemmatimonadaceae > JAJKIV01. The sequence goes on along the minus strand of DASURJ010000616.1, from coordinate 134 downwards.
GACGAGGAGCGGCCCGTACTGAGCCCGGATCGCGGCGCGCCACCGCGTGGAGAGCGAGTCGGACGTCATCCCGAGGACAGAGCGGATGGCGTCGTCGAACCCCACCTGCAGCGATGCCCGGTAGATGCGCGGGA
>DASURJ010000615.1:0-2658 GCA_036280115.1 Gemmatimonadaceae bacterium | reverse complement strand
AAGGAGCAGCAGTCCAATCCCATCTTCCGATATCGCATCGACGAGAATTACACGCGCCCCTTCGAGGCGGCGTTCGGCTTCGGCGATCCGGACGTCTCCACGAACAACACGCAGTTCGGCGTCTTCCTCCAGGACGACTGGGCGATCACGAGCAAGCTGACGATCAACCTCGGCGTGCGGTGGGACGTCGAGACGAACATGATCAACAATGATTATGTGACGCCGCAGCCGATCCAGGATTCGCTCCGCGGCCCGCTCCGTGGCCGCTTCCTCGTCGACAGGCCGCGGCCGCGCGCCGACGGCACCTGCTGCGACATCGAGCAGGTCGACGTCATCGGTCAGGTGGGCGGACTCGATCGCTTTCTGACCAACGGACGCGGCGACCGGCCCATCTATCTTGGTGCGTGGCAGCCGAGGTTGGGCGCGTCGTACGACGTATTCGGCAATGCGCGCACGGTGTTCTTCGGCGGTGCCGGCATCTACTACGACCGGACGTACTGGAACTCGCTGTTCGACGAGCGGTTCCGCCGGCAGTACCACGTGCTCCGCGTGAACTTCAACGACGTCGGCCCCACGCCGCAGTGTCCGCTGTGCGTGGAGTGGGACCCGATCTACTATGATCCCGACGAGCTGCGCCAGCTCGCCGGCACGGCCGGACTCGACGAGCTGTTCCTGGTGGCGAACGACCTCAAGCCCCCGAAGACGCATCAGTTCACGGCTGGTATTCGTCAGGCGTTCGGCAACAACCAGCTCACGCTGTCCTACAACGGCGTGCGCGGGTTCGACGGCTTCAACTACGTGAAGGCGACGAACTGGGGCGGTCTGGCGCCGACGTACTCGCAGGCGTTCGTGACGGACGACCGCGTGAAGACCTGGTACGACGCCGTGCAATTCCAGGTGGAGCGGCCGCTGCGCAGGACGACGGCGTGGGGCGGATCGTTCGCGTACACCTTCTCGACGGCGGAATCGCGCGGCCGGATCGACGACTTCTTCTGGGATTTCAACGACCAGCACCCCACCGTCGCCGACATGCCGCGGCAGCGCGCACCCAACAACCAGGCGCACACGATCGTGGCGCACGGGATCGCGCGGCTGCCGTTCGAGTTCCTCGGCAGCGCCATCCTGAATCTCGGCTCGGGGCTGACCTCGAACGCCACCGATGCCAGCGCGGGGTGGGACTTCTGGAAGCAGACGAGGTACGTCTACGAGCCCCCGAAGAAGCCGTTCCTCGGCATGGGTCGCGTGTTCAGCACGCAGTCGCTCGATCTGCGGCTCCAGAAGGACTTCACCTTCGTGCCCGGCCAGAGCGCGTCGCTGGTGCTCGACCTGTTCAACGCCTTCAACTCGGAGAACTGGGGCTGCTACCGCACCACGATCAAGCCGCCCTCGGATCCGAACCAGGACATCGGCATCCCGGACTGCTCCGGCCCGGGACGGCGCGTGCAGGTAGGACTGCGCTATGGGTATCGCCCTCGCGCAGAGTGAGTTGATCCGTTGACGGACCGCGGGAGGCACTTCTGGACGGTCACATTCATGGCGGCGGCACGGATCACTCGTGCCGCCGCTGCGACTCTCGTGCTCGCGGCGACGGCGCTCGGGATTCCGGGCTGCGTCAACAGCCCGGCACCGAGCACGGCCTCACCCGTCCCGCCGGCCTCGCCTGACGACCCGTTCCTCGACACGGTGCAGACGCGCACGTTCCGGTGGTTCTGGGACGTGACCGACCACCGCACCGGACTCACCCCCGACCGTTGGCCCACGCTCAGCTTCTCGAGCGTGGGCGCCATCGGCTTCGGGCTCACTGCCTATGTCGTGGGCGCCGAACGAGGCTACGTGTCTCGTACGCAGGCGGCGGAGCGCACGCTCAATACGCTGCAATTCCTGTATCGTCTCCCACAGGATTCCGCCTCCACCGGCGTCGCCGGATACAAGGGCTTCTTCTATCACTTTCTGAGGCTCGACGACGGGCTTCGATTCGAGCAGGTGGAGCTCTCGTCGATCGACACCGCGCTCCTGTTCATGGGAGCGCTCGCCTGCCGTGAATACTTCGACCGCGCGGACGCAACGGAGGCGTCCATCCGCGCGTACGCCGATTCCCTGTACCATCGCGCCGACTGGCGGTGGTTCGTGAAGACGCCACCGCTCGTCTCCATGGGCTGGCATCCGGAGCGCGGCGGCGCGTTCAACACCTACAACTGGGCGGGCTTCAACGAGGGGATGTTCCTCTACGTCCTCGCGCTCGGCTCGCCCACGCACGCGATCGACCCGGCGGCATGGCAGGAGTGGACGCGGACGTACCGGTGGGATGCGTTCTCCGGGCAGCCGCACGTGAACTTCGCGCCGCTGTTCGGGCACCAGTACTCGCACGTCTGGATCGACTTCCGTGGCATCCAGGACTCGTACATGCGTGCGCGCGGGATCGACTACTTCGAGAACTCGAAGCGCGCGACGATCGCGCAGCGCCAGTACGCGATCGACAACCCGCACGACTGGCTGGACTACGGTCACAACGTGTGGGGGCTGACGGCGAGCGACGGCCCCAAGGACACGACGGTGTTCTGGAACGGACAGGAGCGCCGCTTCTGGACGTACACGGCCCGAGGCGTCGCCGCGGGCGAGCTTCGAGACGACGGTACCATCGTGCCGACGGCCACCGGG
>DASURJ010000614.1:0-4197 GCA_036280115.1 Gemmatimonadaceae bacterium | reverse complement strand
CCGAGGCGGAGATGAGGATGCCGTCCACCCCCTCGTTCAGCGCCTGGCGCACACGCTGCGCCTGCACCTCACCGTCCTGCTGCGGCGGCGTGAGCCACTCGACCTTCACGTCGACGCCGTACTTGGCGGAGAGCTCCTTCGCGGCGGCCTCGGCGCCCGTGCGTGCGGCGAGGAATACGGGGTTCGCCGATTCCTTCGCGATCATCGCGAGGACGATCGGCTTCCCCGCCTTCGCCGTCGCCGCCCTGGCGCTGTCGCCGGCGGCCGCACCCTTGTCGCCGCCGCTGCACGCGAACGCCGACGCGAGGACACCTGCCAGGACAACGCGGCCCCATCCAGCTCGCCTTCCGCTCATGTGCTCCTCTCCGTGAGAATGAGTTCTACGCCGCGGCGCGCGCCGTCTCCGCCGCGCGGCTCAGGCGTCGCGCGTTCATGCGCGTGCTCCACTGGTCGATGACCACGGCGATGATGATCGCGCAGCCGATCACGATCCACTCGTAGTTCTGATCGAAGTGCAGCGTGCGGATCGACTGCCGGATCAGTACGATCAACAGCGCGCCGAGCATCGCGCCGAGCGCGCTGCCCTTCCCGCCCAGGAGGCTCGCGCCGCCCACCACCGCCGACGCGATCACATAGAGCTCGTACCCCTGTGCGTCACCCGACGACACGGACCCGTAAAACCCCGCGCCGAGGAACGCCGCCAGCCCGGCCGTCAGGCCCGACACGGCGAACACGCCGATCTGGATGCGACTGAGCGACAACCCGGCGAACCGGCTCGCCTCGAGGTTGCCGCCAAACGCGAAGATGCGGCGTCCCATGGCCGTTCGCGTGAGATAGATCATCCCGAGCACCGTCAGCACGATCATCGTCACCATCGGTACCGGGTACAGCCCGCCACCGAGGCCTAACGACGCCTTGGTCACCGCGGTGAGCGGGGCGGGAACGAGAATGCTCTCCGCCTTCGTCGCCACGAACGCGATCCCGCGCAACACCCACATCGTCCCGAGCGTGACGATGAACGGGTGCACCCGTAGCCCGACGACGAGCGCGCCGTTGATCAGGCCACACGCGAGCCCCACGCCGAGGCACACGAGAAGGCCGGAGAGTGTCGTCGCGGTGGCACCCATCGGGCCGGCGGCGCGCAGGAACAGCGCCATGGCGACGCCCGACAGCGCGTAGATCGACCCCACAGACAGGTCGATTCCCCCGGAGATGATCACGATGGTCGCGCCGATCGCCATGATCGCGAAAAAGCTCGCGTCCGTCCCCGTCTGGATCAGCGTGTACGAGTTCCAGAAGTTGTTGACGATCTCGCCGGTCTGCCGGTCGGGGTGCGAGCCGGCGAGCGCCGTCAGCGTCGCGGTGAGCACCGCGAGCACGAGCACGAGCCCGATCTCTTGAGAGGCGAACAGTCTTCGGACGATATGACCCATTGCTACCGAAAAGGTGTCATTCCGAGCCGTCAGGCGAGGAATCCTCGGTCTCCCGGCGAGGGCCCTCCCCTGGCAACCCGAGGATCCCTCGCTTTGCTCGGGATGACAACTAGGCTGGCGGCCGGCCCGCCCCGTACGACGACCGGAAGCGCGCGTATACCGCATCGTACTCCCGATGCGCCTGCGAATCTGGATGCTCGGGCGCCGTGCGGGTAAGGGTCGCGCGCGTCGCCGTCGCGAGGTCGGGGAACGCGCCCGCCCCTACGGCCGCGAGGAGCGCCGCACCGTAAGCAGGGCCTTCTTCCCGGTTCACCGTGCTCACCGGCAAGCCGTACACCTCGGCCTGAAGTCGCCGCAGGAACGCACTCTTCGCGCCGCCACCCGTGAGCAGCAGTTGACTCGGGGATAGGCCGAGCGCCTGCAGGATCGACAGGGAGTCGCGCATCGCGAACGCGATCCCTTCGAGCACGGCGCGTGTGAGGTGCGCACGCGTGTGCGCCAGGCTCATGCCGACGAAAGCGGCCCGCATCGATGCGTCACGGTGCGGCGTTCGCTCACCCTGCAGGTACGGAAGAAACGTGACGCCGTCGGCCCCGCGCGGCACGCTTGCCGCCTCGGCGTCGAGGGCACCGTCTGCGCCTTTCCCCCCCGCCGCCTGCCCCACACGAAGCGACGCGACGTCGCGCGCGAGCTGATCGCGGTACCACGCGAACGCGCCGCCCGCCGAGAGCACCACGCCCATGAGGTACCACACGTCGGGCGCAACGTGGCAGAACGTGTGCGCGCGCAGCCTCGGATCCACGAGCGGCTCCGCCGTCGGCGCGAGGACGGTCCCCGAGGTGCCCCAGCTCGCGACGGCCTCGCCCGGATCGATGACGCCGACGCCGGCAGCCCCACACGCGTTGTCCGCTCCCCCGCCCACGACCGGTGTCCCCTCGGTGAGGCCGGTCAGCCTCGCGGCCTCACCGCGGACGAGGCCGAGCACTTCGGACGACCCGCCGACTCGCGGCAGCAACGCGCGTGAGACACCGGTCGCATCGAGAATGTCATCGCTCCAGCGAACGCGCGCCGGGTCGAACATGAGCGTCCCGGAGGCGTCGGAGGGCTCCGTCGCGACGTCGCCCGTTAGGCGGAACCGAATGAAGTCCTTCGCCAGCATCACGGTCGCGAGGCGCGCGTAAGCCGCCGCCTCGTGCTTGCGAAGCCAGAGCACTTTCGGGAGCGTGAACCCCTCGAGCGCCGGGTTGCGCACCCATTCGCGCAGGCGATCCTCGCCACCCGCGCGCTCGGTGATCTCCACGCACTCGGCGGTCGTCCGGCCATCGGACCAGAGGAGCGCCGGCCGGATGACGGCGCCACTCCTGTCGAGGAAGACCGACGAGTGCATCTGCCCGGAGATCCCGATGGACGCGACGGTAGCGCCGGGCCGCTGCGCGAGCACGGCACGCACGGACTCGATCGTCGCCTCCCACCACATCTCCGGATGCTGCTCGGTCCATCCGGGCTGCGGCGTGCTCAGGGTGAGTGGCGTGGTCGCGGCCGCTCGAACGTCTCCGTTCTCGGCGACGAGGATGGCCTTGATGCCGCTCGTACCGATGTCGAGCCCGAGGAAGAGCGCCGGCGGCACGTCAGCGGATCCCGAGCAGCAACTCCATCGTCAATTGATCGAGTCGCTCGTAGGCATACCCCCGGGCGCGCATGGCGTCGAGGTCGAACGACTCGTCGCGGATGCGGCGCGCTGATTCCGCGGAGTAGGTGACCCGTTCTCCCGGCTTCGCGCCACGATCGCGCAGCTCCGCGAGCGCGGCCTGAATCTCGGGGTCGGCGTTGAAGCGCGCGACCTTCTCCTTGAGAATGAGGTACGTCCGCATACTGCCGCGCGCGAAGTCCCACACGCCGGCCTCGTCCTCCGTGCGGTACGCGTGGCTGTCGAAATGTCGCATCCCCGGCCAGCGCGCGTCCTCGAGCAGCTTCACGAGGAAGAACGCGCCCTTCGGGTCCTCGCTGCCGAAGCGCAGGTCCTGGTCGAAGCGCCCCGGCTTCTGCGCATTGAGGTCGATGTGGAACAGCTTCCCGGCCTCGAGCGCCTGCGCGACCGCGTGCGAGAAGTCGAGGCCCGGCATGGTGTCGTGTGCGACCTCGGGGTTGAGCCCCACCATGTCGGGGTGGTCGAGCGTGTAGATGAAGGCGAGCATGTGCCCGACCGTCGGGAGGAAGATGTCGCCCCGAGGTTCGTTAGGCTTGGGTTCGAGCGCGAACGTGAGGTCGTACCGCTGCTCGCGCACGTACTCGCACAGGAAGTTGATGGCGTCGCGGAACCACTTCACGGCTTCCTGCGGGTCCTTGGACGCGTTCGTTTCCGCCCCCTCGCGCCCACCCCAGAACACGTAAGTCGTCGCGCCGAGCTCCACGCCGAGGTCGATCGCGCGCATGGTCTTCTGCAGCGCGTAGCGCCGCACCTGGCGGTCGTTGCTCGTGAAGGCGCCGTCGCGGAAGACGGGGTCGCCGAAGAGGTTCGTCGTCGCCATCGGCACCTTGACGCCGCTCGCGGTCAGTGCCGCCTTGAACTCGCGCACGATGCGATCGCGCTCGCTTCCAGACGCGTCGCGGGGGACGAGATCGTTGTCGTGCAGGTTCACCCCGTACGCACCCAGCTCGGCGAGCTTGTGGACGATCTCCACCGCGCCGATCGCCGGCCGCGTCGGCTCACCGAACGGATCGCGTCCGGGGTTCCCCACCGTCCACAGGCCGAAGGTGAAGTGGT
>DASURJ010000613.1:0-4572 GCA_036280115.1 Gemmatimonadaceae bacterium | reverse complement strand
CGACAGCGCCGGGATGATCATTCTCATCACGGCCGCGGGCGGTGCATTTGGCGCCACGCTCCAGGCGGCGCAGGTTGGCCCGGCCATTCAAGCACTCGTGAACACGGAGGATGCGAGCACCGGGCTGGCGCTACTCGCGCTCGCGTTCGGTGTTTCGAGCCTGATCAAGATCGCGCAGGGATCGAGTACTGTGGCCATGATCACGACCGCGGGGATGCTTGCGGCCATGCTCACCGATGTCGCGTCACTCCCGTATCACCGCGTGTACATCGCGACTGCCATCGCCGCAGGGGCGCTCGTCGGGACGTGGATGAACGACAGCGGGTTCTGGGTGTTCTCGAAGATGGGAGGCGTGTCGGAGATCGAGACGCTCAAGTCGTGGACGCCGCTGTCCGCCATCGTCGGCATCACGGCCATGCTCACGACCGTGCTCCTCGCCCTCGTCGTTCCGTTACGCTGACATGCGCCGCCGCCCCGCCCCACCGCCACTCGACGCCGTCCTCGGTGCCGCCGAGGTCGTCGCCGCCGATCGCGTCGCCGGGCAGGGACCGGACGGTCGCCTTCCGCTCACTCCCGACATGCTTGCCGACGCGCCGAGTGGTGATCTGTTCGGTCTGACGCAGAATGTGGGGATGGGGTGGAACCCGGCATCGCTCGAGGGCCCGGAATACGTGATCGTCAGCACAGCCGGGGGCATCCGCGCCGAGGATGGGCGTCCGATCGCGTTAGGCTATCACACCGGTCACTGGGAGATCGGCCTCCTCGTCCGCGAGGTCGCGGCAACACTTCGCGGCCAGGGCGCGATTCCGTTCGCCGGGTTCTGCAGCGACCCGTGCGACGGCCGCACGCAGGGCACGACCGGCATGTTCGACAGTCTCGCCTACCGCAACGACGCGGCGATCGTGATGCGCCGGCTGATCCGGTCGCTTCCGACGGCCAGTGGGGTCATGGGAGTCGCGACGTGCGACAAGGGGCTGCCGGCGACGATGCTGGCGCTCGCGGGGTGCCGGACGCTGCCGGCAGTCGTGGTGCCCGGCGGCGTCACCCTCCCATCGTTAGGCGGCGAAGACGCGGGGCAGGTGCAGAGTCTCGGGGCACGCTTCAGCCGGGACCTCGTAACCTTGGACTACGCCGCCGAGATGGGGTGCCGCGCCTGTGGCTCCGCGGGCGGAGGGTGTCAGTTCCTTGGCACGGCCGCCACGTCGCAGATCGTGGCGGAAGCGCTCGGGCTCGCGGTGCCGCACAGCGCGCTCGCCCCGTCCGGCGAACCCTCGTGGTTCGAGCTCGGCCGTCGCTCGGCGCATGCACTGATGCGGCTGCATGGCCTGGGGATTCCGCTCGAGCGGATGCTCACACCAGACGCGATCGAGAACGCGATGCTCGTCCACGCCGCGTTCGGCGGATCGACAAACCTTCTGCTGCACATCCCGGCCATCGCGCATGCGGCCGGGCTCGCGCCGCCCACTGTGGACGACTGGATCCGCGTGAACCGCGCGACGCCTCGGCTCGTGGATGCGTTGCCTAACGGTCCACGCGGGCATCCGACGGTCCAGGTCTTCATGGCCGGCGGTGTGCCTGAGGTGATGCTCCACCTCCGCCGTCTGGGGATCCTCAAAACCGACGTGATCACCGCGACCGGCGACACGCTCGGAGCGACGCTGGACTGGTGGGAGTCGAGTGAGCGACGCCGGCGGGCGCGCGAGCGATTGGCGTCGGGCGCGAGCGTGCGGCCGGACGACGTGATCATGAGCCCGGACGCAGCGCGTCAGGCGGGGCTGACGAGCACCGTCGTCTTTCCGGTCGGGAACCTCGCGCCCGAAGGGTCCGTCATCAAGGCGACGGCCATCGACGCGTCCGTAGTCGGCGACGATCAGGTCTACCGGCATCGCGGCCCGGCACGCGTGTTCGTCGACGAGCGCGAGGCCATTCGGGCCGTGAAGGGCGCCGGACCGAATGGTGAACGCGCCATCGCGCCCGGTGACGTGATCGTTCTCATCGGCAACGGGCCTTCGGGGACAGGCATGCAGGAGACGGCACAGATCACGACGGCCTTGCGGTACCTGCCGTGGGGCAAGCACGTCGCGCTGCTGACCGACGGACGATTCTCCGGCTTCTCGTCGGGCGCGTGCGTGGGGCACGTCGGACCCGAAGCACTCGCCGGCGGACCGATCGCCCGGGTGCGGGATGGCGATCTGATCGAGATCGGGATCGACCGCACGACGCTCGAGGGTAGCGTGAACCTCGTGGGCGTGAATGGCGAGGCGCTGCCGCCCGAGCGGTGCGACGAGGTACTGCGTGATCGCCCTCCACATCCCGGGCTCGCGCCCCACAGGCTGTTGCCTGACGACACGCGGCTGTGGGCGGCCTTGCAGCGCGTGAGTGGTGGGACGTGGGCGGGGTGCGTCTACGACGTCGATCGCATCGTGACGGCGCTCGAGGCCGCGAGCGGTGACGCGCGAGCAACCACTCCGTCATCCACGTCACTGGGCGGTGCGCCGTGAAGCTGTATCGCACTCCCCACGGCGCCGTCCTGGAGCAGGCGGGCGCGTACTACGACGTGAGCACCGACTGGGATACCCTGCTCAATCACCATGACCTCGTTGCGTACCTCCGTCACGCGTCGAGCCGGTCCTCTGGCCGAAGCGAGCTTGGGGATCGGGTGCTGGCGCCGATCGGCACTCAGGAAGTGTGGGCGGCAGGCGTGACGTACTACCGCAGCCGCGCCGCACGCATCGAGGAGTCCAGGGACGCCGGCGGAGCCACCTTCTACGACAAGGTATACGAAGCCGAACGCCCCGAGCTGTTCTTCAAGGCGCCTGCCTGGCGCGTACGCGCGTCGGGAGAACCGGTGCGGGTGCGACGTGATGCTCGCTGGACGGTGCCAGAGCCCGAGATCGCGTTATGCATCAATGCGCGCGGCACCATTGTCGGGTACACGATCGGGAACGACATGAGCTCGCGTGACATCGAGGGAGAGAACCCGTTGTACCTGCCGCAGGCCAAGATCTACGACGGCGCCTGCGCGATGGGTCCGGCGATGCTCGTGAGCACCGATCCGCTACCGCCCGATACGGCGATCGAGTTGCGTGTGACCCGCGGCGGCACCGCGGTCGTGGGGGGACGAACCACGTTCTCGCAGATGCGCCGCAATCCCGGGGAGCTCGTCGAGTTTCTTTATCGCGAGACCACCTTCCCGACCGGCTGCGTCCTCCTCACGGGGACGGGCATCGTTCCTCCCGACGACTTCACGCTGCAGTCCGGAGATGAGATCCGCATCGACGTTCCATCCATTGGCACGCTGACCAACCCGGTAGGTGCGACATGATTCAGACCGGTAGCCGACCATCCCTCGCCGTCGTCACGAGTCTCGCAGGCCTGACGTTCGCGCTGTGCGCCTGCCGCCCGTCGGAAGCACAACCCGAGTCTGCGTCGCAATCGGTCGGCGCGATCGAGCGCCTCGATCCCGCGCTCGATTCGCTCGTCGCGCCTGACGCGCAGATCGAGAAGCTCGCGGACGGCTTCGAGTGGACCGAGGGCCCCGTGTGGAGAAAGAGCGGACGGTACGTTCTCTTCAGCGACGTGCCGCGCAATACGATCTACAAGTGGGAACAGGGTGACGGGCTCTCGGTGTTCCTGCGCCCGGCGGGGTTCACTCGCCCCAATCCGCCGGGGCGTGAGCTCGGTAGCAACGGCCTGACGTTCGACGCGAGCGACTCGCTCGTCATGGCCGATCACGGCAATCGTCAGATCGCGCGGCTGAACGAAGCGAAGTTCACGAAGACGACGCTCGCCGACCGCTACGAAGGGAAGCGGCTGAACAGCCCGAACGATCTCGTGTACGCGTCGAACGGCGATCTCTATTTCACGGACCCGCCGTTCGGTCTGTTCAAGCTCGACGCCGACTCAGCGAAGGAGCTCCGGCACAACGGCGTGTATCGGCTCACGCCATCGGGGTCGCTCACGCTCGTCACATCCGAGCTCGGGTACCCGAACGGTATCGCGCTCTCTCCGGATGAGAAGACGCTATACGTGGCGAACGCGGACGCAGCGAAGCCCATTGTAATGGCGTATGCGCTGCAGCCGGGCGGCTCCGCGATCCGCGGGCGCATCTTCTTCGACGCCACACCGCTCGTGCGTGCCGGGCGGAAGGGTGTTCCCGACGGCATGAAGGTCGACCAGCGCGGCAACGTGTTTCTCACTGGTCCCGGTGGCGTACTCGTGCTCTCACCGACCGGCAGGCACCTCGGCACCATTCTCACCGGACAACCGACGGCCAACTGCGCATTCGGCGATGACGGTTCGATGCTCTACATCACCGCGAACGATCGCCTGCTCCGCGTGCGGACTCGTACCAGCGGGTTGGAGTTCTGATGTAGCGCCACGAGAGCCATGACGTTCTTCCTCGATCCATTCTCCGTCGTGCTTCTCGACATGAACTCGACGTTCATGTTCGGGGACGGGGGACGGGCGACGGGCGAACGGCGGGTAGTCATCGGTCGTGGGTGACTCGGTCGTCGGTGGCCAGCGACGCTACTGAGCACTGACGACTGATGAACTCACGACTGATGACTG